>NZ_JBFBIK010000228.1:0-3911 GCF_040685555.1 Sphaerisporangium sp. NPDC088356 | reverse complement strand
GGCAGGCGCCGGCGGGCTCGTCACCCCCCCGTTCGCACCGAGACGACGCTCTGCATTTCGCCCTTGGCTCGGCAGGCGACCCCGGGTCAGCACCCCTCCTACAGATGTAGAAAAGGTCGATACGTATTCCCTTCAGCTGTCGCTAGTCGGCCACCCGCTAGCGGCCGTACCGTCGAGCACGTCCTGCTAGGAAGTGTGTGGCTCGAACGGAGTGGTCATGCTGGAAGGTCGTAGTCGCGTCGCCCCCTGGGCCTCCGCCCGCGCCCAGGGGCGGCTCGCGGAGCTGGAGTACGGGCTCGCCGGGCTGGACGCCGCCGGGGTCGTGCGGGTTGTGACCGGCGCCCTCGGCGAGCACCGCCGGGCCTTCGATGAGGAAGGCATCGTGCTCTACGCGGGTACCAACACGATGAGCCCGCGCGCGCTCGCCGCGCACGAGGCCGCCGTGTCCAGCCGCCCGTCGATGGGCTGGCCCGGAGAGAAGTTCCAGGCCGGGCTGGAGCACCTGGACGTGCTGGAGACGCTGGCCCCGATGCGGATGGCCTCGCTGATGGACGGCGAGTTCGCCGAGGTGCGGCTGCAGAGCGCGACGTTGGCCAACCTCGCCTGCTACACCGCCTTCGCCCGTCCGGGGGACACCATCGCGGTGCTGCCCGAGGCGGCCGGCGGGCACGCCAGCCACCACGCGCAGGGCGTGGCGGGGATCCGGGGCCTGCGCGTGGCCGACCTGCCGTACGACGCGGCCGGGTTCACCATCGACCACGCGCGGCTGCCGGGGTTCCTCCATCGCGAGCGCCCCGCCATCGTGGTGATCGGTGCCAGCCTGATGCTGTTCCCGCACGACGTCGCCGCCGTGCGGGCCGCGTGCGACGAGGTGGGCGCGACGCTGGTCTACGACGCCTCGCACGTGGCCGGGCTCATCGCCGGGCGCCGGTTCCAGCGTCCGCTCGCCGACGGCGCCCACGTCCTGACGATGTCGACCTACAAGTCGTTCGGCGGCCCTCCCGGCGCGGCGATCGTGACCAGGGACCAGGAGCTGGCCGCACGGGTCTCCTCGGCCGCCTACCCGGGGCTGACGGCCAACTACGACGCCGCCCGCCTGGCCCCGCTCGCGGTCACCGCCGCCGAGCTGGCCGAGAGCGGCCCCGCCTACGCCGACGCGTGCATGGTCAACGCCCAGGCGCTGGCCCGCGCGCTGCAGGCTTCCGGTTTCGCCGTGGCGGCGGCGGACCTTGGCTGGACGGCCTCCCATCACATCGCGGTGGACGCGGCGGCCTTCGGCGGCGGGGACGAGGCGGCGCGTGCGCTCGCGGCCGGAGGCGTCTACCTGAGCGGGATCGGCCTGCCCTGCCAGCCTCCCGGCGAGCCCATGCGCGGGCTGCGCGCCGGCACCCAGGAGATCACCCGCCGGGGTTTCGCACCCGATCAGATGGGCGCCGTCGCCGAGCTGATGGGCCGGATCCTGATCAAGGGCGAGGACCCGGCGACGGTGCTCCCTGAGACCGCCGCCCTCCGAAGGTCGATCACCGCCCGGCACTGACCTCCCCCGCGGGTTCCCGTGGGTTACTAGGACGTCCTACAATTTTACTAGGACGTCCTAGTAACTTCCTGAGGAGCACCGGTGTACGTACCTGCCAATCCCGTGCGAGTCGTCACCGCGGCCGCCCTGTTCGACGGGCACGACGCGGCGATCAACATCATGCGCCGCATCCTGCAGACCCAGGGCGCGGAGGTGATCCACCTGGGCCACGACCGGTCGGTGGACGAGATCGTCACCGCGGCCGTCCAGGAGGACGCGCAGGGCGTGGCGATCAGCTCCTACCAGGGCGGTCACGTCGAGTTCTTCACCTACCTGGTCGACCTGCTGCGCGAGCGGGGCGCCGGGCACGTCAAGGTCTACGGGGGCGGCGGCGGGGTCATCGTCCCGGACGAGATCGCCGCCCTGGAGGGCCACGGCGTGGCCAAGATCTTCTCCCCCGAGGACGGTCAGCGCCTCGGCCTCGCCGGGATGATCAACCGCGTCATCGAGGCGTGCGACGTCGACCTGACCGAGGGCGCCGAGCCGCCCGCCGTGCCCGGCGGCGACCACCGTGCCGTGGCCAGGGCGATCACCTTCGTCGAGGCGGGCCGGGCCGGGAAGCCGTACCTGGACTCGGTGCGCGTCGCCGCCGCGGGGCGTCACGTCCCGGTGCTCGGCATCACCGGGACCGGCGGGTCGGGCAAGTCCTCGCTCACCGACGAGCTGATCCGCCGACTGCGCGTCGACTACGAGGACAAGCTCCGCGTCGCGGTGATCGCGGTGGACCCGACCCGGCGCAGGGGCGGCGGCGCCCTGCTCGGCGACCGGATCCGGATGAACAGCCTCGGCTCCGACGTGTTCTTCCGCTCGCTGGCCACGCGCGGGTCCCACGAGCTTCCGGAGCACCTCGACGACGTGATCGCCGTGTGCCGAGCCGCGGGGAACGACCTGGTGATCGTCGAGACCCCCGGCATCGGGCAGGGCGACGCCGCGATCGTGCCGTTCAGCGACGTCTCGCTGTATGTCATGACTCCGGAGTTCGGCGCGAGCTCCCAGCTTGAGAAGATCGACATGCTCGACTTCGCCGACGTCGTGGCGATCAACAAGTTCGACCGGCGCGGCGCCGAGGACGCGCTGCGCGACGTGCGGCGCCAGATGGTGCGCAACCGCGAGGCCTTCGGCACCGCCCCGGAGGACATGCCGGTCTACGGCACCGTGGCCGCGCGGTTCAACGACGACGGCGTCACCGCGCTCTACCAGCGGCTGCGCGAGCTGCTCGGCGAGAAGGGCCTGCCGCCCAGCCCGGGGCTGCTTCCCGGCACGGCGGTCAAGACCTCCAGCCTCGGCGCCGCGATCGTGCCCCCGGCCCGGGTCAGGTACCTCGCGGAGATCGCGGAGACCGTACGGGACTACCACCGGCAGACCGCGCGCCAGGCGGAGGTGGCGCGCCGCCGCCAGCAGCTCGCCGAGGTGCGGAACCTGCTGGCCGCCGAGGGCGGTGACGCCTCGGCGCTGGACGCGCTGCGCGACCGCGCCGACGCCGAGCTGCCCGGCGACGGCCGCGCCCTGCTGGACGGGTGGCCCGAGACGGTCGCGGCCTACTCCGCCGAGGAGCTGGTGGTGACCGTGCGGGGCAAGGAGCTGCGCACGCCGCTGTGGCGCACCTCGCTGTCGGGCAGCCGCGTGCCGCGCGTGGCGCTGCCGAGGTTCACCGACCAGGGTGAGCTGCTGCGGTTCCTCCGCTCAGAGAACCTGCCCGGGCGGTTCCCGTTCACCGCCGGCGTCTTCCCCTTCAAGCGCGACGACGAGGACCCGATCCGGATGTTCGCCGGCGAGGGCGACCCGTTCCGTACGAACCGGCGCTTCAAGATGCTCTCGGACGGCCAGCCCGCCGTGCGGCTGTCGACGGCGTTCGACTCGGTCACGCTGTACGGCAACGACCCGGCGGAACGGCCCGACGTGTACGGCAAGGTCGGCACCTCGGGGGTGTCGATCGCGACCCTCGACGACATGAAGGCGCTGTACGACGGCTTCGACCTCTCCTCGCCGAACACGTCGGTGTCGATGACCATCAACGGGCCGGCCCCGACCATCCTCGCGTTCTTCCTGCACACCGCGATCGACCAGGCCATGGAGCGCTTCCGCGCCGGCAGCGGGCGCGACCCGGACGCCGGAGAGGCCGAGGCCCTCAGGAAGGCCACGCTCGCCACGGTGCGCGGCACGGTGCAGGCCGACATCCTGAAGGAGGACCAGGGGCAGAACACCTGCATCTTCTCGACCGACTTCAGCCTGCGGATGATGGCCGACGTGCAGGAGTGGTTCATCGCCAACGAGGTGCGCAACTTCTACTCGGTGTCGATCTCCGGCTACCACATCGCCGAGGCCGGGGCCAACC
>NZ_JBFBIK010000227.1:0-3938 GCF_040685555.1 Sphaerisporangium sp. NPDC088356 | reverse complement strand
TGCCGTATTCTCTGAACTATCAAACGATCATGAAGAGGGGTTGCGGGAGCTTGGCTGTGGACATCGATGCGGAGAGCCTTAGCTCCGGCTCCTTGTGGGCAGGGTGGCCGTGGGGCCGGCGACATCGCGGAAGGTCGGCATCCCGAGAGGGGTGACGGTGGTCTTCCGTACTCGTTCTTCGAGCTGGGCGAGCTTGCTGTTGGCGGCGGTGAGGGTGAGGTCCAGCTGTTCGAGGTCGCCCAGCCAGCCACGTTCGTTGGCTTCGGTGATGCGGGCGACCGTGTTGTCGCGGATCTCGATCAGGCGCAGCTTCTCGTGTGGGTTGACGCGCAGAAGTGGGCATCTCACGCAGGCGTGCTCGTGTTGGCAGCTCGTTCCGTAGGCCCGGCCGCATTCGCCCAAGGCCAGCTTCCGCCGCTGGAAGTGGCCGAGGAACTCCTCCCACTCTTGGTCGGTCGGAGTGCGGTACTCCTCGCTGGGCCGCAGCGCCCGTCGGCGGGCGATGAAGGCCCGGTGCCCGTTGATCACCTCTTGGGGATAGACCGTGTGATACCCCATGGTGGTATTAATGTCCTTGTGTCCCAAGATCAACTGCGTGATGTGCGGGGGCATCCCGTTCAAGATCGCCTCGGTTGTGAAGAGCCTCCGGAAGTCGTGGGGTGTGTAGTGCAGCGGCTGTCCTGATGCGTCGGTGAGGCCAGTCTGTTCAAGGAGCAGTTTCAGGCTCAGGCGGATCGCGCTGCTGCTGACGCTGCGGAGATGGCCGCCGTGCCGCCACTGGAACAGCAGTGGCATGGGCGGGTTCCAGACCCGCTCATGGACGTCCCAGGAAGCGACGAGGGGGACTTGCCCGGTGCTGTCACGGACTCGGGCAACGATCGCGGCGAGGACATCTGCCAGTTCGACGTCGATGACCAAGAGGCGTTCCTCGTCGGTCTTGGAGGGCGCGATGTGCAGCAGCGGGATGAGTTCACCGGTATCGGGCAGGGTGTACTGGGTGATGCTGTGGTGGCTGGTCTCCAGCATCTCCTCGACCCGGCAGCCGGTGTGCCGCAGGAATTCCACCGTCGCCCAGGCCCAAAATGCCCGCCGCTCGGCGGAACCCAGGTTGTAGCGACTGCCTGCGGTATCGAAGGCGTAGGCCGTAGTGGATGGACCATGAGCGCCAGAGCTCTTCTGTCTGATGAACGTCTGCTCCAGGACCGTGAAGGACTCGCCGGGCATTGCGCTGTTGAAGGCGTCCAGGCGGAGCCGGGCCTGCTGAAGTTGCTGGTGCGCGGCTTGGACGAGGGCCGGCAGCGCGGGGAGCCGTTCACGCGTGCGTTGATCCATCCGGGCTTTGCGGTGGGCCTTGCCCTTCTTGGCCGAGATCTCGCCCAACGTGATCGGGCAGGGCACGGCCCACGGCCCCCAGCGGGCGGGATCTTCGGCGGCCCATTGGGCGATATCAAGGTAAAACGCCCTGACTGACGTCAGGAGGCTCACCACGTTGGTGCGGGGCGAGGAAATCTCGGCTATGGAGCCGTCCGGCTGCCGCTGTCGGGTGACCTTCGTGCGGAGGCGTTCTTTCCAGGCATCGACGACCTCCGGGCTGAGACGGATGGACTCGATTCCCGGTTGGATGGACTCCAGGGTTTTCCAATAGTGCATGCTCAGGGTCCGTGAAGCTTGCCGCAAGCTGGTGTAGTCCAGGATGGGCTGGCGTTCGCGTAGGTAGTCGACGATCAGGTCCCGGACTGGTCGGCACTGCAGGGAGTAGCGGTCCACGAGTTGCTCGACGGTGAGCTGACCGGAGTAGATTTGCAGATACTGCATGGTCGGTGGGGCGTCGGCGGGAAAGATGCCCAGGTCCCGCAGCATGCTGTAGAACTGCGATCTTCCTGCGTTGACTCGAGTCCTCGTCTCGACCTCTCGAAGCTCCAGGCAGTCACCGACGACGATGTCCTTGACGCCGCCGCCCTTGGCCAGGACCAGGGTGGCGATCTGGCCGAGTCCGACCGCCCAGCTGCTCGATGAGCTGGTCTCCTGGCCGACCGCGGCCTGAAGGTCGGCGTAGCCCTGCGGATCGCGGTGGGCTGCAACCGCCATCCGCCAGTGCTGGGATTGGATGATCCGCGACAACCACTCCAGATCCGGCCGGAACACGTCCGCGCAGAGCACGGCGACCAGCCCGGACCCGAGCAGGTCCCTGTTGCATCGCCCGTCTCGTCCCCGCCACCAGGACAACGGCTCGTTCATCCACTCCCCGCCGGACTCCTGGGCGCCGGAAGCCAGCCACCGTTGCTGCCAGGTGTCCCCGGGCATCGTTTCCAACCACGCCAGCAGCCTGAGCGCCCCAGTCCGCCGCCCATAGTGTGTGTGCTTGTTGGCGCTTCGCAACGGTGGGCGGTCCAGGCGTTCCATGATCTGCTTCGTACTGGCGCGGGTAGCCGGCCAGGTCTCAGGTACCGAGCGGGGCGGGAACTTGGCCTGGAGTTGTCTGAGCGCCTCGCCGGCGGCGGAGGCGGCACCTTGCCACTGATCGCCGGCCTGAGATCGGGTCTGCTGCTCAGGAAGTTGAGTCTGGATGGTCATGAGAGGCCCCCGAACAGGGTGCGCAGAGACTCGGGGTTGTAGCCCGGAGCCGGCGGCGCAGGTGTCCGGGCGGGCTTGCCGGCCCGCCGCTGGTGGTAAGCCCGGGTGTTGACGATGACTTCGTGCTGGTCGGGAGTGGTGTAGAGCTGGGTGGTCTCCAGCGAGGCGTGCGCGAGGATCCACTGGACATCGGTGATGGGCATCTCCGGGTCCTGAGCCATCCGCCAGGCGGCCGTGTGCCGCAGGTCGTGGATAGTCCAGTTCGAGCCGAGCAGTTCATTGGCGCGGTTGAACATGGCGCGGGCGGCCGGGTAGGTGAGCGGCCGGAACGGCCGCCTCAACGTGAACCACAAGGGCTGGGTGCGGCCTCGGGGAGCTCCGCGCTTCCAGATTTCCTCCTGGTAGAGCCGCAACCAGACGAACGCGTCTGGCGAGGCTGGAATCTGCTGCACCTCCCTGCTGCCCTTGCGGGTCACCGAGATCAACTGGTCACCCGGATAGACATCGTCTTGGAAGGAGTTCAGGAGCTCCTCGGCACGGGCTCCAGTCGAGACCCAGAACGCCAGCAGTGCCCGATCACGGTGGTACTTCAGCCCGGCGAAGATCTGGCTGAACTGCTCGTCCGGGATCCTCTTGGGAATGCGTTTGGGCACGGTGGGCCGGTAGCGGCCCTTCCGCTCATGCTTGAACGGATCCATCGGGTTGTGGTGGGCGTTGGTCCTGGCAGCCCTTCGCGCTCGGTCAAGCGGGAACGGATTGATGATCGGACCCTGGCCGGTCTCCAGGTGAACTTCGTAGAAGTTACGCAATGTCGACTCGGCGCGCGCCCTGCTCGCGGGCGCGAATTTGGGGCCAGGCCCAGCCTTCCCCGTCACCGGGTTCGCCCTCGCCGACGCACGCTTCACTGTTCCGGCCTTCTCAGATGAGGCTGGTGGCACAGCCCCGTCCCGATAACGCCAATGACCTCGAGTCGGCTTGTCCGCGATCCGCATCCACCGCAGGAAGTCCCTGCCCTCGATCGTGGTCGCTTGGTTCCATGCAATCCCGACAGCGGCCAGCCACCGCCACCACAGCAACAGGTCGTTGCCGTACGCCTTCAACGTCGATACCGACTTGTCCTCCGCCTGGAGCCCGGCGAAGAAGACAGCCACCGGCTCCACCACCGCACCGTCAGCATCCAGCAGCCGGTACGGCTCCCACTCGTCACCGGACTCGGCCAGCCGCCCCACATCGAGCACGACCAACCCCGCCAGATCCCGCTGACCACTCCCACCGATCATGAGGCGGGACGCTAACAGCTAAACCGGAAATACGCCCCTGGACTGCGAAAACTCATTATTTAGTTCAGTTAACTTGTAGCACCA
>NZ_JBFBIK010000226.1:0-3992 GCF_040685555.1 Sphaerisporangium sp. NPDC088356 | reverse complement strand
CCTGCCAGCTGGTGGTCTGGGTGTTGTTGATGACCGAGTTCGGGGCGTACCCCTTTTTCAGCCAGTCGCTCCACAGCGCCACCGCGGAAACCCCCTCCGGGGAGTCCAGCTTGGTGAGCTGGGCGCCCGATCCCCAGAACCAGGGCAGGAACTGGAAGCTGCCCTCCTCGGTGCCGATGGCGGAGAACGTGATGCCCTTCTTGCCCGCCGCCTTCACCTTCTCCAGCGCCGCCGTCAGCGAAGCCCAGTCCTTCACCGAGGCGACGTCCACCCCGCTCTTGTCGAGCACTTCCTTGTTGTAGTAGAGGGCCAGGGTGTTGGCCCCGATCGGGACGCCGTAGGTCTTGCCCTGGCTCTGCCCGGCGGCCAGCAGGTTCGGCGCGATGGCCGAGGTGTCGAGCTTGTTCTCCTCCGTGGTCGTCAGGACCCCGGCCTCGGCCAGCGTGGAGACCACCGGATTGTCCACGATCAGCACGTCGGGCGCGTTGCCCTGCTGCGCGGCCAGCAGCGCCTTGTTGGTCAGGTCGCTGGTGTCATAGGCGGCGCGCTCGACGGTGACACCCGCCTGCGTGCCGCAGGTCTCCAGCAGCTTCACCCACTCGGACCCCTTGTCGTGCTGGGGGTAGGGGTCCCAGATGGTGTAGGTCGCGGCGGTCGCGGCCTGGCTCGCGCTCGCCGGCGCCCCGCTACTGCCGGACGACGCGGAGCACGCGACCAGACCACCCGCGGCCGCCACCGCTGCCAGACCGACGCCGGCCCTACGCCGGCTCGATGCCGCTGATCTCATGATCCTGACCTCCGCTGACGCGTTACGCGGCTGCTTCACCATGTATGTCGAATCGGTTCGACCACGATAAGCCCGTACACTCCGCGCGTCAATGGGACCGGCGAACAGCCGCAGACCAGCTCTTCCTTGCGAACGATTCGACCTACGATGGTGCGTGTCGGTTCGACCATGTGAGGAGCACCGGGTGAACATCGGGGAGATCGCCAGGCGGTCGGGCGTGTCCCGCAGCACCGTCTCCTACGCCTTGAGCGGCAAGCGCCCGGTGTCGGAGGAGACCCGGCAGCGCATCCAGGCGGTCATCGACGAGCTCGGCTACCGCCCCAACGCGACCGCCAAAGCGCTCAAAGAGGGCAGGACCCGCACCATCGCCCTGGTCATTCCCCCGGCCAGCCGGCGCCTGACCGACGTACAGCTCGGCTTCGTGGCCAGCGTCGTCGACGCCGCCGGCCGCGCCGACCTGGACGTCCTGCTGTCCCCCTCGGGCGGCGAGCACGACCGCTCTTTCGAGCGCGTGATCGGCGGCAGGCGCGTGGACGGTGTCGTCCTGATGGAGATACGGCTGGAGGATGACCGCGTCACCCGCCTGCGGCAGACCGGGCTGCCGTTCGTCACCATCGGCCGCAATCGTCACCCCGAGGACATGACCTGGGTCGACATCGACAGCGACATCCTGATCTCCAGATGCGTGCACCACCTGGCCGACCTGGGCCACCGCCGCATCGCCTTGGTCAACCGCTCCGCCGAACTGGTGGCCACCGGGTACGGCCCCAGCTACAGGGCCCAGGCCGGCTTCACGCGCGCGATCGCGGAACGCGGCGTGGAAGGTGTGGAGACGTGCTGCGCCGACGACGCCCAGTCCGGAGTGTCCTGCGTCGAGCGGCTCCTCGACGAGCATCCCGCACTGACCGCCATCGCCACCGTCAACGAGGCCGCCCTGCCTGGCCTGTACCGCGGGATCGAGCACGCGGGCCTGGCGGTGCCGCGGGACTTCTCCATCGCCGGGGTCGCCGCACGGCACCTGGCCGAGAACCTGCACCCTCCGCTCACCGCCGCCGACGTGCCGGCCGACGAGCTCGGCGCCCGCGCCGTCGAGCTGCTCATCGAGCGCATCGCCGATCCCGCCACCCCGCACCGCGACCTCCTCCTCGCCCCGCCCATCTCCCTGCGCGGGACCACCGCACCCGCGCGTCCCCGCGACTCGCCGCTCTCCTGACCGGCCACGGAGGGGCGGCGGCGCCGCGGGACTCCCGGCCACGCCACCGTCCGAGCTCCGGAAGGACTCCCTTTGGTCGCGGCGCCTCGCTGTGAGGCGAGGGCGCCGCGGCCGGGGTCGCGAGTCCGGCGCGTCGCCGCGCCGTCATCGCGTCAGGGGGTGCTGCAGGAAAGGGCGGGCGTGGCCGCCGTGCCGTTGGCGGTGAAGCCGAACGTGGTGCTGCCGTTGGCCGCGACCGAGCCGTTGTAGGACTCGTTGCGGACGCTGACGTTGGCTCCGGAGCCGGAGCGGACGCCGTTCCACAGGCTGTTGATGGTCTGCCCGCCGGGCCAGGTCCACTGGACCGTCCAGCCGTTGACGGCGCTGGTGCCGGCTCGGACGGTGACGGTGGACTGGAAGCCGCCGGACCAGGAGTTCACCGTCTCGATCGTGGCCGCGCATCCACCGGGTACCGGCGTCGGGGTGGGTGTCGGGGTGAGAGTCGGCGTGGGCGTCGGCGTCGGAGTGGGCGTCGGGCTGGGCGAGGGGTTGCTCCCGAACTGGGAGAAGAACTTCCACACCTCTCCCTTGGTCCAGGTCGTGATGCCGCTCTCGGTGTAGGTCCCATCCACCGGGCCGGGCATGTGACCGTTGTCGAACGCGGCCCAGACGACCGGATATCCGGCCCGGCACCCCGAATAGGCGGTGACGATGTGCGTCTTGCTGCCCGAACTCGGCTCGCGCGGGGTCTGGGGGGTGCAGCCGTTGTTCTGGACGAACCGGTCACGCAGCGAGCGTCCCTGCGAGATGTTGAGTACCGTGTCCCCGATGCCGTGCAGCCCCATGTAAGCGATGGGCTGAGTGCCGCCGCTGCACCCGCTGAGCTGGGCGCCGGAGAAGACCGCGACCGCGCGGAAGACGTTCGCCCGGGAGCACGCGATCGAGTAGCTCATGGCGCCGCCGTAGCTGAAACCGGTGGCGAAGAGCTGCGAGGTGTCGACACAGAGGTCTTCCTCGATGCGCTTGATCATGTCGTCGACGAAGACCAGGTCCTCGCCTCCGGAGTTGGCCCAGCCGTTGTTGAAGCCCTGGGGCGCGACGAAGATCGCTTGGTTGTTCGACATCTGCCTGAGTCCATAGAAGGACCAGGGGTAGCCACTGGTTCCGCCGGAGTCGACCTCGGTGGCGGTGCCGCCCAGCCAGTGGAATCCGAAGATCAATCGGTAGGGGGTGTTGTTGTTGTAGTTGTCGGGAAGCCGCAGGATGTAGGAGCGGTTCTTGCCGCTGGTCTGAATCGACTGCGTACCGCTCCTCAGCGTCGGGGTCTTTCCGCATCCGGCGGTCGCCGCGAGGGTGCCGGCGCCGGCGGACGACGTGGCCGCGCCGAGGTCGCTGCTCATCGCCGCACGACCGGTGCCCAGGACGAGAAGTGCCGCGACCGCGACCGCCCCGAAAAGGGATCTTCGCCTTGACATCACACAACTCCGGTTATGGTTCGGGTATCGATGGATCTGGATGAAGAAACCATTCGCTTCTCCCTTATCGGGTGGGAGCATCGGCCCGCCGGCATACGTGATCTCTGATCGGGAAAATGCCGGGCGAATGCACGACAGGTATTTGTTAGCGCTAACATCAGACGGGTGGTGGTCGCGCGTGGGGCCGGGCCGGGTCATACCGCGGTGATGGTCCACTGGTTGTTGGTGCTGGAGTTCGGGGCCCACATCTGCACGGCCGAGCCGGCCGTGGTGAGGCCGGCGCCGTCCAGCGCGGTGCCGGTGCCCCGGTTGATGATCTGGTAGCGGCCGTTGCCGACGTCGTTGAGCCGCCACTGCTGGTTGTTGCCGCCGTTCCAGGCCGACTGCAGGCAGTTGGCGCCGTTGGCGGTGTTGCCCCAGCTGTCGGCGACCATGCCGTTGGTGCGGTTGACGATGCGGTACCACCCGCTGCCCAGGTCCACCAGCTGCCACTGCAGGTTGGTGCTGCCGTCGTAGTTCCACTGCTTGAGCGCCGACC
>NZ_JBFBIK010000225.1:0-4008 GCF_040685555.1 Sphaerisporangium sp. NPDC088356 | reverse complement strand
CCGGCCTTTAAGGCGGCGACGTACTCTCTCGTCGCGTCCCTGTGGAAGAGATAGGATGTCGATGTAGCGCAGCCCGCCGTACGGTGACCGCGCGACCGGCTCGGTGCCGACGGGGGTCAGGGTCGAGTAGTCGGCCCCGGCGGCGAGCCCCGTGCGCTCCTCGTAGTTCTCCGCGGCGCTGGCCCGCCCGTCGTAGGTGGCGAGGACCGTGCCGCCGGTGCGTACCACCGCGGTCACCCGGGCGCCGCGCGAGTCCCAGCAGCCGGCCCGCCCGCTCAGGGCGGTGCCGTGCCAGATCCACTCCAGGCCGTCGGCGCTGGTGGCGTAGTCGGTGACCATCTGGTCCTCCTCGCCGGCGTCCCCCAGCGGATGGCAGGAGGCCCACAGGTGCCAGACGCCGTCGTGGTACACGATCACGGGGTCCTTCACGCCGGTCTTGGGGTCGCCGGGCAACACGACCTTGCGCAGGGCGGCGTCGAACCGTGACGGGTCGTCGGCCTCGAGCACCTCGACCCGCCAGTGCTTGGTGTTGTAGGTGGCGCAGCTGATGTACAGGCGCCACTTGCCCTCGGGGGTGCGCACGAGGGCGGGCCGCTCCAGGGACTCGGTGTCGACCTCCTCACGGCCGAGCGTGTAGATCGTCTCGAAGCGCTCGCCGTCGAGGGACCGCGCGACGACGATGGCGTAGCCGCGCCCCTCGCCGATCGGCCGGCGAAGGCGGTAGGCGAGGTAGATCACACCATCGCTGAGCACGGAGCTCGGCGCGCCCGCCCAGTAGCCCGGCGCGTCTTCCGGTGGTGCCACGACCAGCACCGAGCGGTCCGGCTGGAGCGGCGGCATGGCGACCTGGAAGTCGTTCTCGTTCATCGGCACGTCGAAACAATAGACAACAATGAGCCGTCATGCCGAAAGACCGGCTGGTCGGAGGCCAGATGACCCCCCTAACCTGACCCCCCTGCCCCTATCGGCGAGGGCTCAGGAGATCACCGCGCCGACGAGGTGGCCGATCCCGTACGTGACGGCGGCGGCCGCCGCGCCGAGCAGCAGCTGCCTGGCGCCGCCGAACACCGAGGACCGGCGGGTGAGCCGTGCGACGAGGGCTCCGGTGCCGAACAGCCCGGCCGCCGTGAGCGCCGCAGCCGCGATCACCGAGCCGAAGCCGAGCAGGAACGGCAGCAGCGGGATGAGCGCGCCCAGCGCGAAGGCCAGGAACGACGACCCGGCCGCCACCCACGGCGAGGGCAGGTCGTCGGGGTCGACGCCGAGCTCCTCGCGGGCGTGGACCCGCCAGGCGACCTCGTCATGGGCGTGCAGCTGGCGGGCGACCTCGCGGGCCAGCTCGGGAGTGAGGCCGCGCGACTCGTACAGCAGCGCCAGCTCCCGCTCCTCGGCCTCGGGGTTCCTCGCGATCTCCCGGCGCTCGACCGCGATTTCGGCCAGGGTCATCTCGGTCTGCGAGCGCACGGAGGTGTACTCGCCGGTGGCCATGGAGAAGGCCCCGGCGGCGAGCCCGGCCAGCCCGGCGATCGCGACGGCCGAGGTGCTCGCGCCACTGCCCACCACGCCGGCGATGAGCGAGGCGTTGGACACCAGCCCGTCCATGACGCCGAACACCGCCGGCCGCAGCCAGCCGCCGGTCACGTCCCTGTGGTCGTGATGCACCTCGGCGGCGTGCAGGGAAACGGAGGTCATCGGGGATTCCTTTCAGGCCGGGCCCGCCATGCCGGCGGGGACCCGGCGACGTCCGCGCCGGTTCTCACTGTGACGGCCGTGTGCCCTTGGCCGGGGCCAGGTCATGACCGCCTCACATCGACGACGACGCTGATGACGAAGAAGCCGGCCAGCAGCACCCCGCCGAGTACGGCGGCGGCCGTGCCGCTGAGCCCCGCCAGCAGCAGCGCGGTCAGCACCACCGCCAGGGCGGAGACCACCGCCACCGCGATCTTCCAGTCGTCGCCGACGATGAAGTCATACCAGAATCGTGCCAATCCCCCGAGGAATTTCATCGGGCGGTCTCCGGCTTGAGACGGGGGAGCGTCAGGACGAGCCCGCGCGAGACCAGCAGCCAGCAGGCGACCAGGACGGGGATGGCCCACTCGCCGCCGGGCCAGGAGATGCTCTCGCCCCCGGTGAACACCCCGAGCCCCTCGACCGCCCAGAACGTGCCGAAGCCGGCGAGCAGCAGCCCGACGCCGTACTTCAGGGCGTTCTCGGGGATCATCGCCAGCGGCCGGTGGAGGACGACACCGGCGACCAGCACCAGGACCCCGGCGACCGCCGCGCCGCCCACAGCAGCCCTCATGTTCGCGGCGCCGGTGCCGAAGGTGATCACGATGAACACCACCTCGACGCCTTCGAGGAAGACCCCTTTGAGTGACACCACGAAGGCGAAGGCGTCGAGGCCGAAGCGGCTGTCCGCGACGGCATCGCGTGCCGCGGCGGTCTGCTCGGCGAACTCCTCGGCCTCGTCGTGCCTGGCCTTCAGGCCCGAGGAGCGCAGTACGGCCTTGCGCAGCCACTGGAGGCCGAAGATGAGGAGCAGGGTACCGACGACGAGTCGCAGAAGGGCCGGAGGGAGCCATGTGCTCAGGGCGTATCCGGCGGCGGCGGTGAAGGCGGCGAGGGCCACGAGCGCGGTGGCGGTGCCCGCCAGCGCGGAACGCCAGCCACGGGTGACGCCCATGGCCAAGACGATGGTGAGCGCCTCGACGAACTCCACGAACGAGGCCGTGAAGGTGGAGGCCATCAGGCCCCAGGTCGCGCCCGGCACTGGACTCCCGGCATGTAGCAGATGTTTTTTATAGCAAGTGTTTCTCCCCGTCAAGGTAATCGGGCAAATCGGGTGTGTCAAAGGCTCTATTCGGTGGCCTGCCCGGCCGTACGGCCCGGCCCGGTGACGCGGCTCGCGGCGATCTCGGCGGTGAGGTCGCCCAGCAGGGCCAGGGCGCCCTCCGAGGGCTGCCGGCCTCCGGCTGGTGGACGCGGCGGCGGCGCGGCTCGGCCCGCGACAGCTCGCGCAGGTGGGCCGGCGACTCGGGGCAGGGCTGAGCCGGGTCAGTCGGCGGCGGCGTCCTCGGGGGTGCCGCGCGCGAGCCGCGCCAGCGTCTCCAGCGCCCGGGAGAGGATCTCCACCGGCGGGGAGGCGAGCCCGACGCGCACCGCCGCCGGCGTGCTCCGCGTCCCGACGGCGAACGAGGCGGCGGGGGTGACCGCGATGCCCTGACGCGCGGCGGCGGCCACGAAGGTCTCGGCACGCCATGGCTCGGGCAGCTCCCACCAGCAGTAATAGGAGTGCGGGTCGGCGAGCACGGTGAAACCGGCGAGATGGCGGCCGGCGACCTCCTGGCGGGCCGCGGCGTCCAGACGTTTCGCCCGCTCTATGGCGGTCACCGTGCCGTCGGCCATCCAGCGGGTCGCGGCGTCGAGCGCGAAGCCCGCCGCCGTCCAGGCCCCCGATCGCAGGGCGGCGGCGACCGGCGCGGTACGCGACGGCGGCGTCACCGCGAAACCGAGGGTCAGGCCGGGGGCCAGCCGCTTCGACAGGCTGTCAAGGAGGATCGTGTGCTCGGGTGCCAGCGCCGCCAGCGGGGGTTCGTCCCCTTCGTGAAGGAAGGCCCAGATGGTGTCCTCGATCGCGTACAGGCCGAGGTCGCGCAGCGTGGCGGCCAGCTCGTACCGCCGCCACAGGGGCATGGTGACGGCGAGCGGGTTGTGCAGCGTCGGTTGCAGGTAGACCGCCGCGAGCGGGGTGTGCCGGTGCGCGGCGGCGAGCGAGCCGGGCCGTAGCCCCGCCTCGTCGGTGGCCAGGGGGACAAGGGTGACGCCGAGCCTGCCCGCGATCGCCTTGACCACCGGGTAGGTGAGAGGCTCGACGCCGAGCCGGCCTCCCGCCAGGCCGTCGCGGGGGGGCGGCACGACCACGTACACCACCGACGATCTCGAGAGCAAAACAAATAAAAACAAAAAAACACAAAAAAAAAAAGTATTGACGATGATAATGTATATAAT
>NZ_JBFBIK010000224.1:0-4200 GCF_040685555.1 Sphaerisporangium sp. NPDC088356 | reverse complement strand
GGCACCAGCCCCGAGATCAGGGCGGTGCTCCGCGCCAGGGTCGAGTCGGCGATCGGGTCGGAGGCGCCCGCGCTCAGCCGGTGGGCCATGTGGGCCGCCAGCCTCCGCGGCAGCTTTTCCGGGTCTCCCTCGATGAGGGACTCCATCGCCGACTCGCCGGCGAGGACCTCGGCGAACAGCCGGGCCTTCGACCCGAAGTAGCGGTTGATCAAGGCGACGTTGGCCCCGGCCGCCGCCGCGATCATGCGTACGGTCACCTGGTCGTAGCCGTGTTCGGCGAACAGGTGCCGGGCGGCCGCGAGGATCCGGCTCGTTGTGGCCTCGCGGTCACGTACCTGTGCCAAAGCAACCACCTATACCCCCTTTTCGCCCTATATGACGCAGTGTAGTTGTTTGACAGGTAAACAAGCGCCTACTACAAGATGGTTGGCAAAGACATCTATTTCTGGGGGCCTGTGGTGGTAGTACAGGGAGATGCCTTAGCGGGCGCGCACGGCGATTCCGGGGCACGCCGGACCTACGCCCATCGCGAGATCATGGAGATCATGTCGGGGCTGATGCTCGCCCTGCTGACCTCGATGATCTCCACGTCCGTGGTCGCCACCGCGCTTCCGACGATCGTCGGCGAGTTCGGCGCCCAGGACCAGCTCTCCTGGGTCGCCAGCGCCACGCTGCTGACGATGACCGCCTCCACCCCTCTCTGGGGCAAGCTCTCCGACCTGTTCGGGCGCAAGCGCATGTTCCAGCTCGCCCTCGGGCTGTTCGTCGCCGCCTCCATGATCGCCGGGCTCTCGCAGAACATGGGCACGCTCATCGCCGCCCGCGCGGTGCAGGGCCTCGGCACCGGCGGCCTGGCCGCGCTGACGCAGGTGATCCTCGGCGACGTGGTGGAGCCGAGAGAGCGGGGACGCTACTCCGGCTACATCGGCGCGGTGTTCGGCGTCTCCACCGTCGGCGGGCCGCTGCTGGGCGGGTTCCTCGTGGACACCTCGTGGCTCGGATGGCGCTGGTGCTTCTACGTCTGCGTCCCGCTGGCGATCGTCGCGTTCGCCGTCATCCAGAGGGTCCTTCGGCTCGACCACGAAGCGCGCGAGGCCCGGATCGACTGGTGGGGCGCGTTCACGCTCACCGGCGGGGCCTCCGCCCTGATGCTGATGCTCTCCTTCGGCGGCCACGAGTTCGAATGGAACTCGCCTTGGGCCTACGGCCTGGGCGCCGCCGCGGCGATCCTGTTCGGCCTCTCGGTGGTCGCCGAGCGGCGTGCCGCCGACCCGATCCTCCCGCCCCGCCTGTTCCGCGACCGCACCTTCGTGCTCGCCGGCACGGCGTCGCTGCTGGTGGGCCTCTCGATGTTCGGGGTGATGGTCTACCTGCCGCAGTACCTGCAGATCGTCAAGGGGATGAGCCCCACCATGTCAGGCATCATGACCACCCCGCTGGTCGTGAGCCTGCTCGTCTCCTCGATCGCCTCCGGGCGCGTCGTCACCCGCACGGGCAGGTGGAAGGTCTTCCCGGCCGCCGGCCTGCTCCTGGTCGCCATCGGCACGGCGCTGCTCTCCCTGCTGCACACCGACTCCAGCCGCTTGGTCATCGGCGCCGACATCGCCATCCTGGGCGTCGGCCTCGGCCTCAGCATGCAGGTGCTGATCCTCGCCGCGCAGAACGCCTCCCACCCGAGGGACATGGCCGTGACCACGTCCGGCATCTCCTTCTTCCGCAACCTCGGCGGCTCGGTCGGGGTGGCGGCCCTCGGCGCCGTTCTCACCAACCGGGTCAGGGACGAGATCACCGGCATGCTCGCCGCGAGCCGCGTCCCGGTGCCTCCCGGTGGCGGGCTCACCCTCGGCACCCCCGAGGCCATCGGCCACCTCCCGCCGGCGCTCCAGCACATCGTGGTCGAAGCCTTCACCCGGGCCATGCAGTCGGTGTTCCTGGCGGGCCTCCCCGCGGCCGTGCTGGGCTTCCTCGCCGTGCTGTTCCTGCGTGAGCTGCCACTGCGGTCGGCCAGGACCGTTGAGGCGAAGCCCGAATGACCACCCGGGGAGCCTCGGCGGGCGGGAGCGGTCAGACCGTACAGTCTGGGACATGTCCGTCATTCATGAATCGCGGCGTGCCCGGCTCGCCGCACTGCTGGACGAGCACGGCGTGGACGCGCTGCTGGTCACCCGGGGCGTCAACGTGAGGTACCTGACGGGGCTGGTCAGCTCGAACGCCGCCGTGCTGGTGAGGCAGGACGCGTCGGCGGTACTGGCCACCGACTCCCGCTACCTCGAAACCGCGCGCCGCGTCTGCGCCGGCATCGAGGTCGTCGAGGAGCGCGACGTGGCGGGCGGCCTGGTGAAGGCCGCCGAGCGGCCGGGCATCGAGGCGCACGACATGTCCGTGGCCCGGTACCGGAGCCTCGAAGGTGAGCCGGCGGCGGTCGGCAGGATCGTGGAACAGCTGCGGGTGGTCAAGGACGAGGCCGAGATCGAGGCGCTGCGCACCGCCTGCGACCTGACCGACCACGCCTTCGCCGACGTGACCGCCACGATCGCGCCGGGCATGACCGAGAAGCAGGTCGCCCGCGCGCTTGAGTCGCGCATGGCGGAGCTCGGCGCCGACGGGCCCGCCTTCGCCACGATCGTGGCGAGCGGGCCGAACGGCGCCATCCCTCACCACTCTCCCTCGGACCGGCCCATCCAGCGCGGAGACCTGGTCACCATGGACTTCGGCGCGCTGTACGAGGGCTACCACGCGGACATGACCAGGACGGTCGCCGTGGGCGGCGTCTCCGGGTGGCAGCGGGAGCTGTACGACCTGGTCCGCGAGGCGCAGCGGGCCGGCCGGCACGCGCTCGCGCCGGGAGCCGCCACGGACGAGGTGGACGCCGCCGCGCGGCAGGTGATCGAGGGCGCCGGATACGGCGAGCACTTCGGGCACGGCCTCGGGCACGGCGTCGGCCTCGAGATCCACGAGGACCCGTTCCTGCGTCCTGCCGGTGCCGGTAGACTTGAGGATCGGGTTCCGATCACCGTCGAGCCCGGCGTCTACCTGCCAGGCAGGGGCGGCGTCCGGATCGAGGACACTCTCGTGACGCGCGCCGACGGCACGGAACTCCTCACCCGCACGACGAAGGAGCTGCTGATCCTGTGACCGCAGGACGGCGGCCGAGCGAGCGCGACCATGACGACGCAGGAGAAAACGAGTGGCGACGACCAACGACCTAAAGAACGGCCTGGTGCTCAAGCTCGATAGTGGTGAGCTGTGGAGCGTGGTTGACTTCCAGCACGTCAAGCCGGGCAAGGGTGGCGCCTTCGTGCGCACCAAGCTCAAGAACGTGCTCTCCGGCAAGGTGGTCGACAAGACCTTCAACGCCGGCGTGAAGGTCGAGGTGGCCAACGTCGACAAGCGCGAGATGCAGTATTCGTACATGGACGGCGACGACTTCGTCTTCATGGACACCGAGACCTACGACATGCTCAACGTCTCGCGCACGACGGTCGGCGACGCGGCCAACTACCTGCTGGAGAACACCCTGGCGACCGTGGCGGTCAACGAGGGCAACGTCCTGTACATCGAGCTCCCGGCGGCCGTCGAGCTGACGGTCTCGCAGACCGAGCCGGGTCTGCAGGGCGACCGCTCCACCGGCGGCACCAAGCCCGCCACGCTGGAGACCGGCGCCGAGATCAAGGTGCCGCTGTTCATCACGACGGGCGAAAGGGTGAAGGTCGACACTCGCACCGGCGAGTACCTCGGCCGGGCCTGAGGTGTCCGCTCGGGGAAAGGCGCGCAGACGCGCACTGGACATCCTGTTCGAGGCGGAGCTGCGGAGCGAGCCCCCGGTGAACGTGCTCGCCGAGCGGGTCGAGCGCGCGGAGCCGCCGGTCAACGAGTACACCTCGACGCTGGTCGAGGGCGTGAACCGTCACCGGTCGCGCATCGACGAGCTGATCTCGACCTACGCCGAGGGCTGGACCCTCGACCGCATGCCCGCCGTCGACCGCAACCTCCTGCGGGCCGGCACCTATGAGCTGCTGTGGGTTCCTGACATCCCCGAGGCGGTGGTCATCAGCGAGTGGGTCCATCTCGCCTCGGAGCTGTCCACCGACGAGTCACCGCAGTTCGTCAACGGGCTGCTGGCCCGTTTCAAGCAGCTCAAGCCGTCCCTGGCCCTCTAGCCGGCTCCGGCCGGGCCCCTGCGGGCGCCCGGCCCGCGGC
>NZ_JBFBIK010000223.1:0-4321 GCF_040685555.1 Sphaerisporangium sp. NPDC088356 | reverse complement strand
GTGACTGGTCGGCGTGTCTATCGGGTGTTGAGCCGGGTCATGAGTTCGCGGTTCGCGGCGCGGGCGGCGGCGAGGTCTTGGCCGCGTTCTTCGAGTTGCAGGCGCAGGTCGACGGCCTGCTGTTCGAGCATGATGATCTGCTGTTTGAGTTGGTCGATGTCGTCGGGGGCGCCGAGGCCGGACTCGCGCCAGGCTTGTTGACCGAGGAGTTCGGACAGACGCCGTTCGAGGTGATGGACTCGGGTGGCTTGGCGAGCGGCGCGTTCTTGGGCGGCGAGCAGGTCGGCTTGAAGCGAGGCCCGGCTGACCGAGGGCCCGATGCCGCGAGCGTTCGGGGGTTGGGCTTCCAGGGCGTGGAGTTGTTCGAGTAGATCGCGGTGCCGGTAGAGGAAGGTGCGGTCCACTCCTGCTCGGCGGGCGATGCCGCTGACGCTGATCTCGTCTCCGCTGGTGGCGGCGTCGTTGAGCGCTTTGAGGACGCGCTGGCGGCGACGAGCGGTATCGGCGCGTCGCCCGTCGGTCATGGCGGTGGTGCGGTCGGTGGTCACGCGGTCTGCTCCGGGCGGATGGCGATGGCGGATGGGCGGAGCCGCGGCATGCCCAGCATGGTGGTGCGGTGCCGCCGGACGGCGGCGATGGCCCGGTCGATGTCAGCGCGTTCGGTGTCGTCGAGGTCGGCCAGGTCGCCGTGGATCCGGTTGATCAGACGACGGATCCGGGTGATCTCTTCGGTGGAGGGGAGGGCTTCGGTTCTCGCCCAGGCCTCGACGTCGGTGGCGGCTAGGACCCGTTCGCGGTTGCGGAGCAGGTCGTCGAGGTAGGCCTGCAGGTCGGGCAGGTAGGAGACATCGGTGCGGAAATGGTCGCATCCGGCGCAGCGGAACCGGTAGGGGCAGGCGTTCCCGCCGGCCTTGACGTTGGAGGGTTCGGCGCAGATCCCGAATGGGACGGCGACCTCGCCGACGGACCGTCGGACGTGCTCGGAGTCGAGGAGGGCTTGGGCTTGCCGCCAGATCCGGTTGCCGTGCCGGTCGAACTGCAGGGCCGAGACCCGATCGACGGCCTCACGGCGGCGATTCTCCCCGACCCGGTAGTACTGCTTGGTGGTGTCGAGTTTGCGATGGTCCATGAGCTCGCGGAGCACGTCGATGGGGACCCCGGCGTCGGCGTGCCGCTGGGCATAGGTGTGCCGGTAGGCGTAGAGGACCACGAGGGCCTTGTCGAACTCGACGCCGTCGCTGGTGGTCAGCGTGGGCATACGCTCCACCCAGGAGCGGTGCTGGAACCCGAAGGAGAACGCGGTGATGGCTTTTCGGCCGTCGGGGTTGCGCCGGTCGGTTGGCAGGAGCTTCAGTTCCCCGACCGACGTGTCGGGGAACCGGTTTCGGACTCGCCGCTGCTGAGCGATGATCACCTTCGCGGTGGTCTCACTGATCGGCAGCCGCCGCTGCGCCCGGTTGGCCTTGTGGTTGTCATAGACCAGGACGGCCGCGCCGTCGCCGTCGCGGGCCAGGCAGTCGAACGGCAGCGAGGCGATCTCCTCGGGGCGACGGCCGGTGTCGATGGCCAACTCGACCGCGGTGCGCATCTCGCTGCTGGTCAGGTCGTCCAGACGACCACAGAGTCGCCGCATGATCTCGGGTGGGAGATCACGCCCGGCTTCGCCGGGCTCGGGTTTGACCGGGACGTCGGCCAGATGGATGGCGAAGTCCTCGCCCAGCCCGGCGGCGACGGCTCCGGGCCGAGTCAGGCCCATCGCCCGGGCCCGGGCGAGCACGGCCCGGACCTCGCGGCAGGCCCGGATCCGGGCATCATTGGTGATCTGCCCGACCGATTCCAGATAGGCGAGGCGGTGCAGGAACGCCTCCATGTCGCCGCGGCCCAGAGCGGAGGGCTGTTCGCCTCGATCGGGGCGCATCCGCAAGGACTGCGACAACCTGGCCAGGCAGCCGATGTGGTGGCGGACGGCCAGGCCGCCGCTGGTGACCCGATCGACGCGGACCCGTCGTTTGGGCAGGTCGTCGGCGGCCCACCGTTTCGCGGTCTCCCGCAGCCAACCCTGGCTGATGACGGTGAAGTTCACCGTTCCCCGGTGGCCGAACACCATCAGGTCCCAGCAGTCCTTGCCGACTTCGGTCTCCGGGCTGGCCAGAGCCCGGCGGGCGTGGGAGCGGATCGAGGTGACCATCCCGTGGAACGTGCCGTTCGCGGTCGTGAGCTCCGGCATCACGTAACCCTCAAGGGCGGTGACCTGCTGGGAACGCAGGTCGTTGACGAAGCTGCGAAGGTCGGATTCCTTGCTCTTGACCCGGTCCAGCCGGCAACGCTGCTGCAGCCCGGCGAGTACCTCGGCGACCACCAACGGCGCGAGTCCTCGCAGCACGATCCGACCTCCGCGACTGACGGGCGGCTCCACCTGCCGCCAGCGGGCCTCGTCCAGACCTGGGTCGGCCTCCCGCATCACACGGATCCGCTGCTGGTGAGCATGACAGTAAGGCGTGTCGCTTCCTCGGCGCTGACGCGCGCAGGCTGTCACCTCGCAGATCTCCAGTGCCGGCAAAGCCATGGCCCGGGCCAGGAACTCGGGCATCGTCAGGCTGCTGCGGTCCCTCAGGTCGGCGTGGGCGCGGCAGAGTCCGTGCCGAGCCGAACTCCACTCGCGGGCGCAGCCCTCGACCGCGCACCCACCCGGCTCCTGCCGGCCCGACCGACCGACGACTTGGCCGCCGTCGGCGGCTGCTCGCTTGCAGGGCAGACAGTATCCCTGCCGGGTGGAGGCCGAGGCCGCGCAGCCCTCCGACTTACAGACTCTGCGGGTCACCAGCCGATGCCCGGTCGGAACCTCCAACATCACCGCGTCTACTCGCCAGCCGACCTCTGTCAGAAAGGCCGGGTCGATCACGGCGGCGACCCTCGCGGTCAGCGGATCGACCTTCACCGCCGTCCCGAACACATGCCCGGCTTGCGCTGCGACGGCGACCTGCAGCGGACGGGCGGCCTCGGTCATCGGCCCGCCGCCGGAACCCCGCGGGGGCTGGGGACACGCTCGACTGCTTCTCGTAGCCGGCCCGGGTCGGGGTGCAGATAGACCTGCGAGGACGCCATCGACGCGTGCCCGAGCAGTTCCTGGATCTCATCCAGGGTGCCACCAGCATCGGCCAGGTTCGAGCCGAACGCGTGCCGCAGTTGGTGCGGTGTCACCCGGCGGTCCAGGCCCGCTCGCCGTCCGGCCGCGCTCACGATCGCGTTGACCGCGTCCGGCGGCATCGGGGCCCCGATCGGCTCGCGGAACAGGTTCACCAGCGTGAAGTCCGAATCGGAGGCCCGCTCGATCGTCAGCCGCTCGAACTCATAGGCGTCGAAGGCCTGCACCAGCAGGAAGTCGAGCGGCACGACCCGCTGCCGCCGGGACTTAGCCCATGCGCCGTTCGGGTTGTCCCGGCGCACCACGTGCAGGTGCGCCCGAGCGACGTCGCAGCCCAGCGGCCGGGAGTCCAACAGTAGGTGGACATCCTGGCGGCGCAGCCCGCACAGCTCCCCGCGGCGCAACCCCGCCCGGCCCATCAGCAGCACGATCAGCCGGTCGCGGGCCGATCGGCAGCCACCCAGCAGCGCCACGATCTCCTCGTCCGTAGCCCGGTCGACCCGGGCCTCCGGTTCGCTCAGCCGGTGCCGGGCCCGCATCCGCCACCCCATCCGCGAGCCCTCCCCCCGGGCCTGGACCGGCAGGTCCCGCTCATCGGCCAGCTCATAGAGCAGAGGCAGCAGACCCTGCGGGGCGTTACCCGCCGTGATCGCGTACGACACGAACGCCCGGACCGCCGTCAGCACCGCGTTGATCCTCCGGGCGCCTCGCACCGGCGGACGACCCGGCCCCGCCAGCACCTCCCCGACACCGGCGACCGGCTCCAAGCCCGACACCTCCGCCGGGGCGTGCCGCAGCCAGACGATGAACAACCCGAGGTACTCGACCCCGTCCTGCCACGACCTTCCGGTCCGGCGGCACCACCGCAGAAACAGGCAGATCCCGCCCGCATAGGCCCTCGTGGTCAGCTCCGACCCGTCCCGCCCGAACCGGACGTGCCGCAGAAACGCATCCACCTCGGCGACGACCACCATGTCCTCGTCGAGCACCGTCCAGTACCGTACCCCGGACGGCATCCTCACCGGGAACGCCCGCATCTCGATCCCCCGATCTCGTGCTGGATTACGACTACCAGCAACGACCACCACAGGCACGGAGATGTGTTGCAAGCCCGGTTACAGAACGCTTCTACGCAACGTCATGCAACAGCTCGACGGACCCCAGAGAACGATGCTC
>NZ_JBFBIK010000222.1:0-4545 GCF_040685555.1 Sphaerisporangium sp. NPDC088356 | reverse complement strand
CGAAGGCCCCGGGTCCTGTGGGACCCGGGGCCTTCGTCGACGTTTGCCTGTCAGCGCAGCATCCGACGGCGAACGGTCCGCTCCACGGGTCCGTCGCCATACCAGAACTCGAATACAGTACGCATCGCCGAAAGCATAGCGCATCCCCTCCTGGGGCCACCGGGCGGATCCGGCGGGCGGGCCTGGCGGGGTGCCGATGACACGCGGTCAAGTGCGCGGTGGCAGGATTGCTGCGTGCCGGATCCAACCGAGGAAGCTCGACTACCCCCCGGGCAGTACATCCCACGTGGCCGCCCGGTCATCCACTACGGCCGGATCCCGCAGTTCCGGCCGGAGCGCTGGAACATGTCGGTGTTCGGAGCCACCGCCTCAGGCGAGGAGATCGGGTTCACCTGGCCCGAGTTCTCGGCCCTGCCCCGGGTGACCGTCATCGCCGACTTCCACTGCGTCACCAAGTTCTCGATCATGGGAAACGAGTGGGGAGGCATATCGGCCAAGACCCTGATGGAGGCGGCCCCTCCGGCGGCGGGCGTCAGCCACGTCATGATCTGGGGGGAGTACGGCTACAGCGCCAACCTCCGCATCGAGGACTTCGACCGCGACTCCACGATCTTCGCCATGGATCTCGACGAGAAGCCGCTGACCGCCGAGCGGGGGTTTCCGGTCCGCGTCGTGGTGCCCCACCTTTACGCCTGGAAGAGCGTGAAATGGGTGCGTGCCGTGGAGTACCTGCTGGCCGACCGCCGAGGGTTCTGGGAGGAGCGCGGCTACCACAACCTGGGCGATCCGTGGCGTGAACAGCGTTATGCCTACCAGGAGGACCCCGGAGACGGTCCTTCCTAGGGTTCCGCAGAGTTCGGGCACGATCACATTAGGTCACCTATTACGGTTGCCCGCATGCTCCTTACCGGGTGGGCACTGTTATGCGTTCTGAGCGGTCTTGTGGGGTACGGCCTGGGCCGCCGCGGCGGCGACGCCGGGCCGGACGCCCCCGCTGACAACGCCACGTTCACCACCCTGCACCTCGCCGCGATGGCCGCGCCCTACCTCAGGGCCGGCCTCGCCCGCGACTCCGCCCGAAGGGCCGTACGCCACCTGCGGGCGCTCCTCGGCACCGAGGCCCTGGCCGTGACCTCCACCGACCAGGTGCTGGCCTGGGACGGGGCCTGGGAGGCTCCAGGCGAGGCGCGCACCCGCGACCTGCTGGGCCACGTCCACGGCGTCCTGGCCGGCGGGCGGCCCCACCTGGTCGCGGGCGACGAGCTGTTCTGCGAGGCCGAGGACTGCGCCATCCGCAGCGCCGTCGTGGTGCCGCTCACCGTCGACGGGCGGGTCATCGGCTCCCTGGCCGCCTACGACTCCCAGGTGAGCGCGGCGCTCGTACGGGCGGCGACCGAGGTGGGGCAGTGGGCGTCGGGCCAGCTGGAGCTGGCCGAGCTGGACGCCACGCGGCGGCGGGCGCTGGAAGCCGAGACACGGGCACTGCGGGCGCAGATCTCGCCGCACTTCGTCTGCAACTCGCTGGCCACGATCGCCTCGTTCACGCGGACCGACCCCGACCGGGCCCGCGAGCTGCTGCTGGACTTCGCCGACTTCGCGCGGCACGCCCTGCGCCGCGCGGGCGACTTCACCACGCTCTCCGACGAGCTGACCTGCGTCGACCGCTACCTGCTGCTCGAACGGGCGCGGTTCGGCGACAAGCTGCGCTTCGTCGTGGACGTCATGCGCGAGGTGCTGCCCGTTCCCGTGCCGTTCCTTTGCCTGCAGCCCCTGGTGGAGAACGCCATCACCCACGGCATACGCCGGGGCGGAGGGTCGGGCGAGGTGAGCGTGGTGGTGCGTGACGTGGGCAACGAGGTCCACATCACCGTCGAGGACGACGGCGCGGGCATGGACCCCGAGCGGGTGCGCGAGATGCTCGACGGTGAGCCGCCGAGCGGCGACAGCGGCGGCATCGGCCTGGGGAACGTCGACGTGCGGCTGCGCCAGATCTACGGCCAGGAGTACGGACTGATCATCGACACCGCGCCGGGTGAGGGGACCACCGTCCGCATGCGCGTCCCGAAAATCCGGCCAAGAGATAACTAACCGGCGTCGAGCGGTTACACAATGTTGGAATGATGCTTGCCCGAAGGGTGGTCCGGGCGGCAGCGTTGTCCTCATGCTCCGTGTCTTGGCGGTTGATGATGAAGTGCACGCGCTGTCGGAGCTGGCCTACCTCCTCCGGCAGGACAACCGCGTCGAGCAGGTGCTGACCGCCTCGGACGGCGTCGCCGCGCTGCAGGACATGGTCGCCATGATCGGTGCCGGAGATCGGCTCGACAGCGTGTTCCTCGACATACGCATGCCCGGTCTCGACGGTCTCGACCTGGCCAGGCTGATCGGCGCCTTCCCGAGCCCGCCGAAGCTGGTGTTCGTCACCGCGCACGACGACCGCGCGGTGCAGGCGTTCGAGCTGGAGGCCGTCGACTACCTGCTGAAGCCGCTCAGGCCCGACCGGGTGGCCGAGGCCGTCCGGCGCCTGGAGTCGGCCACGTACGGCCCGTCGGCGGCCGAGGCGGCGATGGACGACGTGATCCCGGTCGAGCTGAGCGGGCGCACGAGCTTCGTCCCCCAGCACGCGGTCACCTACGCAGAGGCCAGCGGCGACTACGTGCGCCTGCACACCGCCGAGGGCACCCACCTGGTCCGCATGTCCCTGGCCGCCCTGGAACGCCGCTGGGGGACCTCTGGCTTCATCCGGATCCATCGCAGCACGCTGGTGTCGGCCCGGCACGTCACCGAGATGCGCTTCGACGAGGGCCGCATCGTGCTCCGCGTCGGGGCCACGACCCTGCCCGTGAGCCGGCGGCACACCCGCCGCGTCCGCGAGCAACTCGTGCGGCAGTCGCGCGGCGCCATGCCGCCGGGGGCCGACGCGCTCGCGGCCGGGGTCCTGCCGTTCGGGGCCCAGCCGGTCTCGCCCGGCAGGTGAACGCGGCCCACGCGTCTCTCGGGGCGGTGGGGCCGCTCGCCGCGCGCCCCCGCCCCGCCGCTCGTCGGCGCGCAGGCACCGCTCGTCGTGCCGCCACGTTCCGCATATCGCTGGCTACTGACCGCTTGGCGAGACGACCGCCAAGCGGCCACATGACCCCGATGACCCAACGTAATGTCATCCGCGTCGAAGAGCCACACTGCGTAACCGGGGGGGACACCCGCCCCATGGGCCGGAAAGACCTTGGATACGCGGAACCGATGGCGATCGCCGGAGCTCAGCGCCCACGCGCGAACCTGGCGGTCACCTAGGTCGCCGGGCCCTTACCGGGGGGTAGGGCCCGTCGGCCTCGGCGAGGCGGGGTGTTCGCCGGACGGCCGCAAGGCCCCTCAGGTGATCCGGCCCAAAAGGGGGGCGGCCGGATCTCCCACGCGAGCACCCCGCCACAGCCGTACACGTCGCGGAGGGATCAGCTCTCGTCGCGGAGCTTCTTCAGCAGCGCGATGTCCTCGCGGTGCTTGTCGGCCTTGCCGGGCGTCTCGATGCAGAGCGGGACCCCGGCCGCCACCGGGTGGCGTAGAAGGTCGGCGAAGGCGTCCACGCCGATGTGCCCGGCGCCGATGTTCTCGTGGCGGTCCTTCTTGGACCCGCAGACGTCCTTGGAGTCGTTCACGTGGAGCAGCTTGAGCCTGCCCGGCGCGATCGCGTGGAGGGCGTCGAGCGTGAGCCCCATGCCTCCGGGAGCCGCGAGGTCGTGCCCGGCGCCGAAGGCGTGGCAGGTGTCCAGGCAGACGTTCGCACGCGGGTGGAAGTCAAGGGCCTCCAAATAGGGCCCGAGGTCCTGGACGGTGGCGCAGAGCATCCGGCCCTGGCCCGCCATCGGCTCCAGCAGCAAGTCGGGCCCGCCCTCGGGGATCTCGTCCAGGAGCGGCAGCAGGTGCTCGTGGAGCTGCCGCATCGCGTCGTCCCTCGGCTGGGTCACCGCCGAGCCGGTGTGCACGACGACGCCACGCGCGCCGGTCTCCACGGCCCGCCGCAGCGAGTGCCGGATGGTCAGGATGGATCGTTCCAGCGTGTCGGTGCTGGGGGAGCCCATGTTGACGAGATAGGGCGTGTGGATGAACACCGGGACGCCCGACTCGCGGAGCGCGGCGTCCTCGGCGGGCCTGCCCTCGGCGAGCGCCCAGCCGCGCGGGTTGGTCACGAAGACCTGGATGATCTCGGCGTCGATCTCGGCGGCATAGCGCAGGCCACCGGTGGCCAGACCACCTGTGACCAGCGCGTGCCCGCCGATGAGAGAGGTAACGGTCATGGTGCTGCCCAGCTTAAGGGAGGCCGCGGGATGCCCCGGCGAGCCGTTTCCCGTGCCCGCGCACCGGCGACTTGGAGCATGACACGAAAAGTCGTGGCGATGCGCCGGGCCACTTGGGAGCTCCCGCCGCTGGACCGCGCCCGCCGGTGACTGTCTACTTGCTGGCATGCCCAATGTGACACCCGCTCGACGCGGCCTTGCAGGGTTCAACGCGCTCGGCCCGATCGAGGCCGAGCGAGAACTGCTGGCCTGCTGCGCC
>NZ_JBFBIK010000221.1:0-4586 GCF_040685555.1 Sphaerisporangium sp. NPDC088356 | reverse complement strand
GAGGCCGCCGGGGCGGCGGCCGGCGAGCGGGGGGTCTCCCATCTCGTCGCGGACGTCTCCAAGGCGCGGGACTGCGCGCTGATCGCGGAGACGGCGGTCAAGCGGCACGGCGGCGTGGACGTGCTGTGCGCCAACGCCGGGATCTTCCCCGACAAGCGGCTGACCGACATGACCGAGGACGACATCGACGAGGTCATGGGCGTGAACGTCAAGGGGACGATGCTCTGCGTCAAGGCGTGCCTGGCACCGCTCCAGGCGTCCGGGCACGGCAGGGTGATCCTGACCTCCTCGATCACCGGGCCGGTCACCGGGTACCCCGGCTGGTCCCACTACGGGGCCAGCAAGGCCGCCCAGCTCGGCTTCATGCGCACCGCGGCCATGGAGCTGGCGCCCAAGGGCATCACGGTCAACGCCGTACTGCCCGGCAACATCCTGACCGAGAGCCTGGTGGAGCACGGGGAGGACTACCTGCGCGGGATGCGGGCCGCGATCCCGATGGGACGCCTCGGCACGGCCGAGGACATCGGCAACGCGTGCCTGTTCCTCGCGACCGACGAGGCCGCCTACATCACCGGCCACTCGCTGGTCGTCGACGGCGGCCAGATCCTTCCCGAATCTCAGGAGGCGCTGGGTCTCATGTGATCTAATCGGGCGATCCTTCGGGCTCCGCTCTGGTTTGGTGCCATGGCGAGAAAGGTGATGACGTGTCCCGCGACCAGGGAGATGAGAGCGCGGTAGAGGCCGCCCGCCGGGAACTCCTCGCCCTCATCTCGGCCGGCGAGCTGGAGCCGGGCCAGCGCCTCGGCTCCGAACGCGAGCTGTCCACCCGCCTCGGCGTCAGCCGGTCGACGCTGCGCCAGGCGCTCGGCGCCCTGGAGGGACTCGGCGCCGTACGCCGGGTCCCCGGGCGCGGCGGCGGCACGTTCGTCAGCAAGGCCAAGATCGAACGAGACCTGTCCAGCGTCATCGGCGTGCCCGCGCTGCTGCGCGAGCAGGGCTTCACCGCCGGATCTCGGGTCGTCAGCGCGGGCATCGTCGCCGCCGACGAGGCGACGGCCTCCGCGCTGGGCGTCGACCCCGGCGACCTGGTCACCGAGATCGTCCGCATCCGCCTCGCCGACGGCCAGCCGCTCTCGCTGGAGAACGCGCGCTTTCCCGCGCTGCGCTTTCCCAGCCTGCTGGAGCTGCCGCTCGGCGGCTCGATCTACGACCTGCTCGCCGACCGGTACGGCGTGCGCCCGGTGGAGGCGATCGAGGCCATCGAGGCGGTGCCGGCGGGTCCCGACGAGGCCGCCGTGCTCGACGTGCCGGTCGGCATACCGCTGCTCGCGGTGACCCGCACGACCTTCGACCAGGCGGGCCACTCCTTCGAGTTCTCCCACGACCTGTTCCGCGCCGACCGTACCAAGGTTCTTGTACGCACCGCAGGTCCCTCCGGCACCGCCGACTCCGCCCGGGGCCGTGGCCGCCTGATCGACCTTCACCACGTCCCGGGCTGACCGCATCGGAGCACGACGTGCGGGTGGAGACGCGCTGACGCTCACCTGACCAGCTTCGCCGGCCCCGCTGTGGCGGCGTGCAGGAGGTGCTCCAGCGGGCCCCGGCGGAAGAAGCGCGACCAGAGGGCGGCGAAGAACACGCTCAGCAGGACCAGGGCGACGAGCACGGCGCCGGTCGAACCGAGCAGCCCCTCGGCGTCCACGTACCTCACGGCGAGGATGTGCGCGACGTACGCGCTGAGCGACATCGAGCCGATGGCGATGACCGGCGACGCGATCCGGCGCAGGCGGGGCAGCGCGGCGAGCGCGCTGACGGCGAGCACGATGACCAGGATCGCCACCCCGACGTTGCCCACCAGCTCGAACGTGGTCCCGCTGTGCGGGGAGGCGACCAGCAGCCGCTCGGTGAGCGAGCCGTCTTGCTCGGCGGCCGAGGCCGACCCCCGCGCGGCGGCCGCGTCGACCGCCAGGTGAAGGTCGGTGAAGACGTGGAGGACGAGCCACGAGCCGCCGTACCCGGCCGCGACCAGCGCGCAGCCGGTGGCGGCCAGCCGCTTGCGGACCCGCACGGCCTCCAGATCGGCCCGCCCGAGCGCCATGCCCGCGAAAACGTACGCCATCCACGTCACCGCCGGGTACGCCCCGACGAGCACCAGGTCGATGAACCCCCGGCCGTCCAGCGCGTTGACGGGGTCGTACGCGGCGAAGGTGTCCAGCCAGGACTCGGGAATGACCAGCGGCGCGAACGTCAGGAACGGGCCCACCAGAGCCACCAGCGTGGCGGCGGCCGTGAGGGTAGCCGCGCCGCGCAGGAGCAGCGGAAGGGCCAGCAGGAAATACACCCCGTAGTAGGGGATGATCACCGAGATGTGGGTGCCGAGCATCGTCAGCCCCGTGCCGAGCACGATGAGGATGAGGGCGCGTAGCGCGATCCGCGCCTTCACCTGCCGCCCCTCCCGGCCGGTCTTCGGGTGCGTGCGACCGCTGATCAGCACCAGCGACAGCCCCGCGAGCGTCGCGAAGAGCGCGGACGAGCGACCTCGGAACAGCTCCAGGAAGGCGCCGGGGATCCCGCCGACGTTCGCCGGATCGGGGCCGACGTGGACGGCGAACATCCCGAACAGCGCGATCGCGCGGGCCAGGTCGACCCCCGCCAGCCGTCCGCCGGGGGGAGTGGGCGGTGGTTCGGCGCCATCGGGTGTCGAAGGGCGGATGTCGGTCACGCCCCCGGGCGGGGGATTGGTGTCCACGGAATTCGAAATCTTAGGACTTGCTGTGCGGATCTATCAGGCATTTCCCTAAAGAGGTGACCGGAGGACCCTAGCGGGCGAGGCGGCCCAGCAGGGCTGAGGCGGCGGTGACGCCGAGCACCACGGACACGATCAGCACCGTGAAGTCCAGGGCCAGGTGTGCGGGGGTGCCGATGAGCAGCCCGCGCAGGGCGTCCACCTCGTAGCTGAGCGGATTGGCGTGGCTGATCACCTGAAGCCAGGCCGGCATCAGCGCCACCGGGTAGAGCGCGTTGGACCCGAAGAAGAGCGGCATGGTGATGGCCTGGCCGATGCCCATCAGCCGGTCTCTGGTGAGGACGAGCCCGGCGATCGTCATGGACAGGCAGGAGAAGAAGGCGGCCGAGAGCAGCAGCACGATGGCCACGCCGGCCAGCTTCAGGGGGTTGCCGGTCATCGCGACGCCCAGCAGCGCGGCGAGCAGCAGCACGACGACGGCCTGGGTGAGCGCGCGCACGCCCGCCGCGAACGCCTTGCCCGTGACCAGCGCCGACCGCGGGGTGGGGGTGACCAGCAGCTTGGTCAGCACTCCGGCGTCACGCTCCCAGATGATCTGGATGCCGTAGAAGATGGCGATGAACAGTGCCGACTGCGCCAGGATGCCGGGCGCGAGGAAGTCCAGGTAGGGAACGCTGCCGGTGGGGATGGCGCGGATCCTGCTGAAGGTCTCGCCGAAGATGATCAGCCAGAGGGCGGGCTGGATGGCGCGGGTCAGCAGCTCGGTGCGGTCGCGCCGCATCTTCTGCAGCTCGACCAGGCACAGGGCCGCCACCCGGCTCGGGTACTGCCGCCAGGCGGGTGGCCGCCGGACCGGGAAGAGTCCGGTGTCAGCCGACGCGCCCTGCGGTACGGCGAGTGGTGCGTACTTCACTGAATCCTCCCTGAGGAAGCGAGTTGTCCAGGGCATCGGCCGCGTGGTGCCGGAACACGTCCTCGAGGGTCGCGTCCCCGCCGAGCGCGGCCTTCAGCTCGGCGGGGGTGCCGATCGCGCGCAGCGTGCCGAGGTGCATGAGGGCCACCCGGTCGCACATGGCGTCGGCCTCGTCCATGGAATGCGTGGTGACCAGCACGGTCATGCCCGTGGTCTCGCGCAGTTCGTTGATGCGGTCCCAGACTCCGGACCGGGCGATGGGGTCCAGGCCGATGGTGGGCTCGTCGAGGATGAGCAGCCGGGGCCGGTTGACCAGGGCCTGGGCCAGCTCCAGGCGGCGGACCATGCCGCCCGAGTAGGCGGAGGTGATCCGGTCGGCGTCGTCTTCGAGGCCCATGGCGCGCAGCGACTCGGCCACGCGGTCGCGGCGCTCGCGCCTCGGCACGTCGAACAGCCGGGCGAACAGGGAGACGTTCTCCCTGCCGGTGAGCGCGCCGTTCGCCGACAGCTGCTGGGGCACGTACCCCATCAGCCTGCGGACCTCCATCTTGCGCCGGTCGACGTCCACGCCGAAGACGCGGGCCTGCCCGCCCTGTAGAGGGAGCAGGGTGGTGATGACGCGGATGGTGGTGGTCTTTCCCGCTCCGTTGGGCCCGAGCAGCCCGAAGATCTCTCCCGGGACGACCCGCAGCGAGACGCCGTCGACCGCCCGGTGGTCACCGAAGCGGTAGGTCAGCTCCTCGCACTCGACCGCCGGTATGTCAGTTGTCATTCCTGCTCCAATCCCTCCGCCAGCCGCCGCAGGGGCTCCACGGCGCCCGCCAGCCGATCGCGTTCGGCGGCGTCCATCTGGGCCAGCACGCCCGCGACCGCCGCGGCGCGGCGGTCGCGCCCCACGCGCAAGCGCTGCCACATCTGAAGAGAACA
>NZ_JBFBIK010000220.1:0-4797 GCF_040685555.1 Sphaerisporangium sp. NPDC088356 | reverse complement strand
GGCTGCTGTTCTCGTGGGGGGTGCACCCCAAGAGGCTGAGGTTGCTGCCACCGCCGCCGCCGTGGCCGCCACCCGGGATCTCCATCTCCTGAAGGTCCAGAAGCGCCATGTAATTCACCTCCCTCCGTTTTTCGTCGGGTCCGCCGTCCCGGCGGGAATGCCGGGCGGGGAGATCAGGGGCAGGGCCACCGGCCGGTCGTGCAGCACGGTGCCCAGCGCGAGGACCACTCCGGCGGTGCCGGTGGCGAGGTCCATCGAGAGCCGGAGAAGCTGGTTGCCGGGGAAGGCGAGCCCGCCGCCGTACGGCATGGCGTGCCAGCCGAGGCGGGAGATCTGGTCGGCCACCTCGGGCGCGTCGCGGTCGAGGCCGGGCCGCAGCCCCGTGCCGAGAGCCGCGATCATGCCGCCCCGGCCGGCGAACAGGCCCGACTGCACGTAGTAGTCCAGGGTCGCGACCGGGCCGATGTCGGAAAGCGCCCGCCGGAAGTCCTCGTCCTCGCGGTGCGCGAGGTACTGGCGCAGGACGAGCCCGATGCCGGCCGAGCCCTCGTCCAGGTACGGATTGGTCCGCCAGCCCTGCTGGACCTGGAGCTGCCCGTCCTCGCGGCGGGTGCAGCGGCGCAGGTCCTGCCGCAGCGCGACGCTCGCGTGCTCCAGCAGCGCGCTGTCACCGGTGGCCTCGAAGGCCCGCAGGAACAGCAGCGCTGGACCCGAGGAGCCGCGCATCAGCCCGGCGTGGGGGTTGGCCCCTCCGCTGACCTCGGGCACGCTGTCGACGGTGCCGAGCCGGTCGGCCACCATGTCGGCGATGGTGAGCGCGGTCTTTCCAAGATCGCGCTCACCGGTCTCCCGGGAGAGATGCAGCAGGTTGAGCCCGATGCCCGCGAGGCCGGCGTACAGGCTCTGGCCGAGCTGGTCCCACTTCTCCCGCAGGCACATGGTGACCAGGTCCAGGGCGTCCTGCCGGCGGCCGAGCGCCTCGAAGGCGTAGGCCACGCCGTGCAGGCCGTCGTAGAAGCCGAGGCCGGTGCCGGGTTCGGGGGCCATGGCCCGCTCGCGGAGCCACTCCTCGTGCTCGGGGAACCGTCCGGCGTCGGTCGCGGCCAGCGCGTACAGCACGCCCGCCGCGCCGCTGGCCAGGTTGAGCCCGCCGCCTGGCTGGAACTGCGACGCGTCGCCGGGGAACAGGCGGTCGTGGCGCTCCGGGGTCGCGGAGGCCAGGATGGCCCGGCACGCCGCGTCCCTGACCGAGGTCCAGGGGGCCCTGCCGGGGAGGGGTAGCTCGCGCATCGCCCGCAGGCGCCCGGCTCCCTGCTCCGTCTCCGCGTCCTTGCCGAGGATGGTCCGTACGGCCTCGTCCACGTAGGCGGGGGGGACCGGGAAGGTGTCGCGCACCAGCGTGGCGAGGTGGGTCACCTTGGCCCGGTGCAGGGGAATCAGCACCGTGGACATCGGGGCGAACAGGTTGAGCCGCATGCAGGCCAGGGCGTAGCGGTCCGCCTCCACGCCGAGCCGGTCCGGGGGCGGGCAGAAGCCCGGGTGGGCGAGGGTCGGCCGCGCCTTGTTCTCGGCGAGGCTCGCGACCTCGAAGTCGATGAGCACGACGCGCTCGCCGTCGACCAGCACGTTGAAGGGGTGCAGGTCCCCGAAGACGACCCCGCGCCCGTGCAGCGCGTTCACCGCCCGTTCGACGCGGCCGAGCATCCCGAGCGTCCACTCGGTGTACTCGGCGGCGTCCTCGGGGGTGATGGCCGCGCGGGTCAGGGGGTGCCTGTGGACCGACTCCTGGCTCAGCGTGGTCCCGTCGACGAACTCCTGGACGAGGAACTCGTGGTCGCCGAGCGTGAAGTAGTCGTGGAGGGCGGGGACGACGTCCAGCCCTTCGAGCCGCCGCAGGATGTCGGCCTCGTGCCGCAGTCGGGTGACCGCGTCGCGGCCGGCCGCGTCGAGCCCGGCGTGGGGCCTGGCCTCCTTGAGCACGACCTGGCGGTCCGTGCGGGTGTCGCGCGCCTTGTAGACGCCGCCGCCGTTGGAGAAGTGCAGCACTTCCTCGATCTTGTACGGCAGGTCCGTGGTGGTGACCGCCTTGCGTGCCGCGAGGTGGGGTTCCAGGAAGGCCGGGAGGGTGACCCATGACGGCGGTGAGAACGCGGGCCCCCGCCGGTCTGGCACCAGGGTGCCGTCCGCGCTCTCGATCGCGAGGACCCGCTCCCGGTTGCCGGTCAGGCAGTACCGCTCGGCGAAGCCGCCGTACCGGACGAAGAGGGGGCCCTCACCGAACCGCAGATCGCTGAGGATGTACGGGCCACGGACGCCGTGCAGGATCTCGTCCAGCTCCTTGAGCACGAGCTCCAGCTCGTCCTCGCCGGTCGGGTAGATCGTGACCAGCTTGCCGCTGCTTCCCCGGTCGGCGTACTTGGAGTTGAGCATCGTGACGACGCGCGGGCCCCGGAGGAACTTGAAGCTGAGCCGGCGGCCGACGCAGTAGTCCCAGACCGCTTCGAGCGTCCTCTCCGCGTCGTCCAGGCAGGAGGAGATGTGAATCTTCCATCCCTGGAGGGGGAGCGAACGGTCCTGCGGGCCGTAGTGGAGCCACGTGTCGGTGGCCCGGTGCTCCCACCCGGACGGCACATCCCTGGTCGCCAGGGCAAAGTCAGGGTGCTTCGTGCGCTGGTTGTCAAGGGTGTCGTAAAACAGTGGATCGGCTAGGCAGTAGATCTCATATCTGTCGATCATGTCCCACACCCCTCTCAGCGCTCGATCACTAAGAGGAGAATTACGGATAACCCCCGCCGTGCCTAGTGACGCTATCCATAGGTGTCATATGCCAGTGTCACTACTGCATTCGTGATAACTGTCACCGTCGGCGTGATTGACCTGTGATTTTCCGGGAAGAAGCTGCATGCCGGTGACTTCGGGAAAGTTCCTTGGTTGACCGGGTTTGGCGGTCTGCGGAGGGATGACCCCTCTGGCCTGCCGCAGAACATTGCTCGGGAGCTGGTCGGCGTGCCGTCGACCGGCTTCCTGGAATGTCTTGCCTACACTCCCGTATTTGGCTGGGTTTGTCCCGAACTCGGATTCCGGTCAGGAGTAAGCCGGGACTGTGAATGGTCCGCCGGCGCGTCCGAGACGATCGCGATCCGGGTGCAAAGACTCGCGCATCCAGCTCCTCTGAGGAGGAATGACCGGTTTCTCCGAGTCTGAGGTGGGAGAGGAACCACCTTGCGACAAAGGGGGAAATATGACGCAGGTGGACTTCATCCACGTTCAAAAGTATCTGTCCGGAGTTGACTACCCCGCGACGAGGGAACAGCTTCTGGAGCACGCCAAGCGGCAGGGCGCCGACAAGCAGGCGATGGAAGCCCTGCAGCGGCTCCCCGACAAGCAGTACGACGGTCCGAACGCCGTCAGCAAGGCGCTCGCCGGTTCCTGACCGAAGGCCTGGGTCGTCCTTCGCGCGCATCGTCGCCGCCGTGCCACCTGTCGGCCCGGCGGCGACGTCCAGGTCACGCGACCCGGCTCAGACGATCTGGTAGAGCAGTTCGGGACGCCCGAGCCCGCCGTACTGCGGCACGCGGCGCACGTTCCCGGTGTCGACGAGATGCTCCAGGTAGCGCCGGGCCGTCACCCGGGACACGCCGATCGCCCAGCCGACCGCCTGCGCCGACACCCCGCCGGGGGCCTTGCGCAGCTCGCCCGCCACGGCCTCCAGGGTCGGCCCCGTCATCCCCTTGGGCAGGGGGCCGCTGGTGGTGCCCCTGAGGGCGGACAGCGCGCGGTCCACCTCTCCCTGGCCGCTGACCTCCCCGGACCCGCCCACCGACGACCGGAACTCCGCGTACCGCCTCAGCCGCGTCCCGTACGGGCGTGACCGCTCGCACCGAGGGGCCGGGCGTGCCGGTGTAGGTCTCGGTGAACGTGTGCCCCGCGAGGGCGGGGGCGGTGTTGCCGAGGAAGCGCCCGCCTATCTGCAGGGTGTTCGGGTGGGTGTACCTGCGGCCCTCCCTGCTCATGATCGTGATGAAGTCCAGCCCGGCCTCCCGGCGGACCCGCTCCGCGTACGGCTGGAGCGCCACCGACGGATCGGGGTCGTCCAGGGCGGCGAGCACGGCCGGCGAGGCGGCCACGCTGATCGCCACGGCGCGGGTCGTCCTGCCCGCCTCGTCGCCCAGCAGCTGGCGCACGTGGAAGAAGGCGAGAAGGGTGCCGCCCGCCACCGTGATCCCGACGACGACGGTCTGCAGCACGAGCATCTGCCGGGCGAGGCTCCACCGCCTCAGCCGGGACGTCAGGGCTTCCACTTTCACCAGTTCACAGCGTTCGTGGTCTCATGGATATCTCACTGCTCCGGGATCGCGCCGGTGAGAACGGCGATGAACGAAATGTACGCAATAGTGACCCAGGTCACTACCAGGGCGCATAGTCACTCGACCGAAGCCTCAACTTCCTCCGTACCCGCGTACGAAAAGACATAAGGAGGGTCGCGTGACCACACCCGTAACCCCGGCGCACCGGGACCGTACCCGCTACCTCTACCTGGCGGTAATCGTCGCGGTGCTGGCCGGGATCGCGGTCGGGCTCCTGGCCCCCGACGCCGGCGTGGCGCTGAAGCCGCTCGGAACGGCCTTCGTGGCGCTGATCAAGATGATGATCAGCCCCATCATCTTCTGCACCATCGTCCTCGGGGTCGGATCGGTGGCCCAGGCCGCCAAGGTGGGCAAGGTCGGCGGCCTCGCCATCGGTTACCGGAAAGCCGCAGAAGGCCCCGTCCTTCAGGGCGGGGATGAATGCGGTCCC
>NZ_JBFBIK010000219.1:4040-4805 GCF_040685555.1 Sphaerisporangium sp. NPDC088356 | reverse complement strand
GGTACTGCACCGGGGACGGTGTGGGAGAGTAGGACACCGCCGGACAAATATTTGATATAACGCAGGAAAGCCATCCACTTTGTGGGTGGCTTTCCTGCGTTATAGAGGCTGTCACAGACCGAAGCCGCAGGACGCCTGTCCGCGTCGGCCTTGTGCGACGTCCGGGCTCACATGGGCCACGTTCTCGGCTGGCGCGTCCCGGGGGCTTCGGGGCCTTGCTAGGCTGGAGGTGCCGGGCCACCCCACCACGGGTGGCCTTTGTCGCGTAAGACGCCTATGCGCGGGCAGCGACAGAGTGAAACGGGCCTGTGCCCCGCGGCCGGATCGACCGTCCCCTCCGCACATGGTCGGCGCAATGAGCGAACGCGGTCACGGTGGACGCGGTGAGCGAGCAACGAAGGATAGAAGTGAACAGAGATAACGGACGTGAGGACTCGGGCCGTCCCGAAGACGGTGGAAACCGCTCGGGCGGGGGTTCCGGAGGGTTCCGCAGTGACCGCTCCGAGGGAAGCAGGGGCGGCCGGCCGGCTGATGGCGACCGTGCGGGAACCCGTGGCGAGGGACGTCCCGGCGACGGCCCGCGATATGGCGAGCGGCGTGAGGGCCGTCCTGCCGGCCCGTATGGGTCCCGTGACCGCGACTCTCGTGGCGGACGTCCGTTCCAGCGTGACGACCGTGGCGCTCGCCCGTTCAACCGCGAAGGCGGCGGTGGTTCGAGCAGCGGCCGTCCGGCCGATCGTGACGACCGTGGCGGTCGTCCGCCGT
>NZ_JBFBIK010000219.1:2944-3943 GCF_040685555.1 Sphaerisporangium sp. NPDC088356 | reverse complement strand
CGTTCAACCGTGATGACCGGGGTGGTCGTCCGCCGTTCAACCGTGATGACCGGGGTGGTCGTCCGCCGTTCAACCGTGATGACCGGGGTGGATCCGGCGGCGAGCGTTCCTATGGCCGTGGTGACCGTGATCGCGCGCCTGGCGGCCATGGCGGGGGTTCGTACGCCGCGCGCGGTGGTGACCATCCTTATCGCGAGGGTGGCCGGCCGGATTCCCGTCCCGGGGAGCGGCGCGAGAGTGGCCCCGCCGCCGGTTCCTCCGGCTGGCGCGATCGGGACGACCGTGGCGGTCGCCCCTCCGCGTCCGGCGACCGTGGAGGCCGTCCGTTCCAGCGGGACGATCGCGGGGGTTCCGCCGCGCGTCCCTTCAGCCGTGAAGGCCGCGGCGGTCCCGGTGCGCGTCCGTACAACCGTGACGATCGCGGCGAGCGCGAGGGCCGTCCCCCGCACCGTGACGATCGGGGAGGCTCTGGTGACCGTTCGTACGGTCGCGAGGGTCGTGACGATCGCGCTGGTGGGCGCCCTCCGTTCAACCGTGACGACCGGCCGGGCGGTGGCCGTCCCTTCACCCGTGACGACCGCGGTGGCTCAGGAGAGGGCCGTCCTGCGAGTTCCTCCGGGTGGCGTGATCGCGATGACCGTGGTGGCCGTCCGTTCAACCGTGACGACCGCGCTGACCGCGGTGCTCGTCCGTTCAACCGGGACGACCGTGGCGGTCGTCCCCCGTTCAACCGGGACGATCGCGGCGAGAGTGGCGGCCGTCCGTTCAATCGCGATGACCGTGGTGGCCGTCCCGCCCACCGGGACGATCGTGGCGCCTCGGGGCCACGTCCGTTCAGCCGTGAAGGCCGCGATGACCGTGGTGCGCGTCCTTCCTACGAGGGTCGCGAGAGCCGTCCGTCCAGCCGTGATGACCGCGGTGGCCGTCCGTTCAACCGTGAGGGTGGCGGTGGTCGCCCGTTCAACCGCGATGACCGTGGTGGCCGTCCTCCGTTCAACC
>NZ_JBFBIK010000219.1:0-2845 GCF_040685555.1 Sphaerisporangium sp. NPDC088356 | reverse complement strand
CGGGATGACCGTGGTGGCCGTCCTCCGTTCAACCGGGATGACCGTGGTGGCCGTCCTCCGTTCAACCGGGATGACCGTGGTGGCCGTCCTCCGTTCAACCGGGATGACCGTGGTGGCCGTCCCGCCCAGCGTGACGACCGTGGCTCCGGGCCGCGTCCGTTCAGCCGTGAAGGCCGCGACGAGCGGGGGTCCCGCGAGGGCCGTCCCTCCGGCGGCGGCAGTGCGTACGGGTCCCGCGAGAGGGACGGGTACGCGCCCCGGGACCAGCGTGAAGGCGCGCCGCACTCCGACAGTGCGGGTACGCGCGCCCGGTACGGCCGCGAGCGCGGCGAAGGTGGCGCCGAGCGCGCGCCTCGCGAGGAGCGCGCAGCCATGCCGGAGCTGGCGGCGGACATCACCCCCGAGGAGCTCGAGAAGGACGTTCGGGACGAGCTGCGCTCCCTCCCGAACGATCTCGCGAACCTGATCGCCTGCCACCTCGTAGCGGCGGAGCGTGCCCTGGGTGAAGAGGACGCGGCGCTCGCCTACGAGCACGCCAAGGTCGCCCGGCGGTTCGCCGCGCGCATCGGTGTCGTACGCGAGGTCGTGGGCCTGGCCGCGTACCGCGCGGGCCACTACGCCGAGGCACTCAGCGACCTGCGGGCCGCGCGCAGGATGACCGGGTCGGACGAGTTCCTGCCCATCATGGCCGACTGCGAGCGTGGCCTCGGGCGTCCGGAGCGTGCGCTCGACCTGGTGCGTTCCCGCGAGGCCGAGCGTCTCGACCGGGCGGGCCGCATCGAGCTGGCCATCGTCGAGTCCGGCGCCAGGCGCGATCTCGGGCAGCACGACGCGGCGGTGATCACGCTGCAGCGGGTGCCGGAGCTGCGGAACCAGGAGCCGCACCCGTGGTCGGCTCGCCTGGCCTACGCCTACGCCGACGCCCTCGCGGAGGCGGGGCACGAAGGCGCGGCGACCGACTGGTTCGAGCGGGCCATGATGTTCGACGAGGGCGGCGAGACCGAAGCGGCCGAGCGCTATGCCGAGCTCACCGGCTCGGTCATCGAGGACCTCGAAGACGAGGACGAGGACCAGGACGTCGACTTCGACCTGGACCTTGACGAGCACGACGCGCAAGCGACGGACACTGAGGCTGGGCGGCGCGAGGAAGAGCCTGCGGCCGACGCTTCCGGCCTGGCCGTCGAGGGCTCCGAAGCCGAAGCCGAGGCCGACACTGAGGCCGACTTCGAAGCAGGCGATCTCGAGTTGATCGATGAGGAGCCGGAGACCCATGGCCCCGAGTCGACCCGCGTAGAGCCGGGCACGCCGGCCGTCGAGGAGCCGAATACGGCGGCCGACGACAAGCCGGGTACGGCTGTCGCCGAGGAGCCGGGCACGCCGGTAGCGGCGGACGCGGCGGACGACCAGAGCAAGCCTGACGAGCGCGATGAAGCCGGCACCGATGGTGATCTTCTCGCGAGCCGTGCGGCGGAGCCCGATCTGAAGACGACGCGACTGGAGGTCGGGATGGCTCCGGCGTTCATCGAGCCGGACTTCGGTGTTTCGGCGGGGGCGGTTCCGGGGGATGTTCTCGACGATGATGACGCCGACGGCGAGCAGCCGGGCAACCGCAAGGCCTGAAGCCTCGAACTGACGAGGGGTGGTGGGCGCCGCCTAACGTGAAGGCGTGCGGCGCCCGCCACCCATCGTTCCCACACCGGAGCGATCCTATGCACGCTTGCGTGGATTCGTCCCCGGCGCGGCGGGTCTACTTGCCGTTGGGCTTGGCATTGTCGAGCCAATGCATGATGCCGGCCACGTTCGACGGCGCACCGCTGAGCATCTCGAAACGCTCCGACGTCTCATCGTCCTCCGAGGCCAGCGCCGCGTAGCGTTCGCGCGTCTTGTCGCGCACCATCGCTACCGCGTGGTCCAGATCCATGCCCTCCGAGTGGGCCTGCCGGGTCAGGTCCACCCATACTCGCAGCTCGTCGGCCGAGCGCTCCAGAGTCGTGACGACATCGGCGACGGGGCCGTAGTGGCTGAAGAGCAGCCGCTGGGGGCCGAGGGCGCCGAACAGCGCCACGGAGTCGAGGGCCGTCTGGAGGTCGAAGTCCGGCGGCGGGGTCGCGGGACGCAGATCTCCGGTCTCGGGGAGGTACACCCCGGCGGCGTCGCCGACGTAGAGGTCTCCGGTGGCCGAGTCCAGCAGGCCGACGTGGTGCTTGGCGTGGCCGGGGGAGTAGTGGCTGGTGAGCGTACGGCCGCCGCCGAGGTCGATCGCGCCGGTGTCGCCCAGGGCCACGATGCGCGCCGCGTCGGTCGGGGTGAGCGAGCCGAACAGACTGTCCAGCTTGTCGCCCCACACCATGCGGGCGCTGGCCATGAGACGTGAGGGGTCGGCGAGATGCCGCGCGCCCTTCTCGTGCACCACGATCTCCGCGGACGGGTAGATGCCGGCGATGTCGCCGACACCTCCGGCGTGGTCCAGGTGGATGTGGGTCACCACCACCGTGGCGAGATCATCGGGGCCGACTCCCAGTGAGCTGAGAGCGTCGCGGACGATCGGAGCGGACGTGGAGGTGCCCGTCTCGACGAGACAGGGCCGGTCGGCGAGGATCAGGTAGCCCGCGGTGATCCCGGCGTAGCCGGCCATCCGCGTGTCGATCTCGTAGACGTCGCCGCCGAGCGGTGTGACGTTGTCCACAGGTCACTCCCTTGGTCCCTGGGTCCGAACCCGTTCCCTGGGCCCGAACTGTGTTCGCTGACGAGCTTGACCTCCTCCCCGCCCTGAAGGGCGGGGATTCCTATCCTCGCGGGTAGGGTTTCCTGCTTCGTCGCGGGTTGCGTCCCCGGCTTCCGCCGG
>NZ_JBFBIK010000218.1:0-4894 GCF_040685555.1 Sphaerisporangium sp. NPDC088356 | reverse complement strand
CGCCCGGGCCACGCTGGAGGCGATCTGCTACCAGACGCGCGACGTCGTGGAGGCCTCGGATCTCGACCGCGCCCTTGCCGGCGTTGCCTTCGACGGTCTTGATCGTCCCGTCGCCGTTGTCCTTGATGACGAAGCCGACGTGGTCGATGTTGTCGAGGCTCTTGCTGCGGCCCCAGTCGAAGAAGACGACCGCGCCGGGCTTCGGAGTGCTGCCCCAGCGGTCGTGGGACGCGAACCACTTGGCGTGCGCGACGGTGTAGGCGTCGGTGCCGACGGTGTCCTGCATGCCGGCCTGGGCGCCGACCCAGGAGACGAACATGTCGCACCAGGCGGCGTCGGAGTACCCGGCGATGGTGCCGCCGTCACGGGCCACGGTCTCCCTGGCCCTTGAGGAGTCCATGTACCAGGAGTGGAACTTGGTGCCGCCGCCCGCGCTGTTCTCGGAGATGCCGACCTGTCGTTCCGCGATCTTCAGGAGCTGCTCGGCGGAGACCTGCTTCGCGGTTTCCGGGGCCTTAGCGGTCTCGGCGCTCGCGAGGTTGTGGGTCGCGTCGTCGGCCGAGGCGGCGTGGGCCGCGAGGGTCATGCCCGCCACTGCCTGGGCGACGACGAGGCCGCCGAAGGTGAAGGCTTTGAGATGGTTCTTCGGGGCGTCCAGAAGCCTATGTATCGACATTGACAAGGGGATACTCCTTCTTCCAAGCCGCCTACCGGGTTAGCTGACGGGTTCGGGCGTGGAAGTTCGCCCTACGGGAGCGTCCGTGGGAGTGACGGTCCCGATTCACCCCAGAGGAGGTGGGTCCCCGGCTCCGCGCGATGCGGACTCGGCGTAGCGCGTACCGGCGGGAGAGGGATCTCCGCAGAGGACCGAGCCGCGCTGTGCAATCTCCACGGCACGAGCTGGGTACTCAAACAGGCAGTACCTGTACCAGGAGTCCACTCAGAGTAATACATCGGACAAACAGATGCAAACAGGACAAACCTCCGGGCTGTGACGGGGACCGGGAGGGCAAACACCGCTTGACCGCGCCGGGGCGGGTGGCCTTTGGATCGGGGTTTACCTGCCTTGACCTGGGTACGGAGGAGCCCTCCGGTCGCCGGGTGCCAGGCCGGCCGCGCCGGTGCGGCGCTCGGGGGCCGCCGGGCGAAAGTGATAGTTGTGGTGCTTCACGCCCCTGGTGTCAAGTGGGCTGATGTGACGCATGGTGCCTGAGGCGTGACCGTGGCGAAGCCGGTCGCGCCGTGAGGCCTTGAGTTCGCGCGAGTAAAGCACTTCACGGCGGTGAATGCCGTTGACGGTGAATACCGGTATTCTCGGCCCGCGTTATGCGAACGAGACCACGGTCACGTACTCCATCCGGCCCGGCACGGGCGTCCTGTCCGTGTGCGGCGTAGCGCGAACTGGACGGGCGAGGCGTTCGGCGCCCGCGGCGAACGGCGACGTGCTGCCGACCCTGTGACCAGGTACGGCATCACCCTGGACGGTGACCGGCCACCCGCACGGACAGGCGCCATCGGCGCAGCGAAATCCCGGCATCGCCCATGGTGGAGCCTGAACGGGAGAAAGCCCCTACGAGAACGCTTAATTGACGAGATATAGCTCTATTCTGTCATATGTACGGCTAGGCTGACCGGAATTACTTATTCGTCGTCAAGTCTGGTAAAAGGCGGAGAACACGGGTGGTTGGAGGATCCTCGTGCCGTTGGCCACCGTGGCCACGCTCGCCGTGGTGGGCAGCGTCACCGTCCCCTCCGCCCCCGTCGCGAGGACGAGGCCGCCCCCGGCCATAGTGATCACGTACGCCGACTGGGCGAAGGTCTTCCGCCCCCTCACCGAGCCCCGCCGGGACGGTCACCGGCACCGCCGGGAGACCTATCGGCACGCGCCGGCCGCGACCGCATCGAGAACAGCGAGACCTGGCTGATCCACCGTTGTCCTCCGTTCACCGGTTGTTACCCCGCGTGTCGGGTCACCCGGTTACGTTGCTCGCGTCGTGAAAGTGTCAATGCCCGGCGTGGAGAGGAACGGTCGAAGCCACGTGCGGGAGCAGGGGTCGGCCGTCGCCTGGGTGGAGTCGCCCCTCCAGTTGCTGTGCGCCGTCGAGGCGCGGTACGCCGGGGTCGTCGGGCCGGGCACGCGCGTGGTGACCCGCGCCAAGCTTCCCGGACTCCGCGTCACCCGCGCGGAGCTGGCCGCCCTCGACCTGCCGGGCGGGCTCGAGATCGAGACCGCCGAGGGCGCGATGCCCCGTCCCGGGCGCGACGCCACCTGGGTACTCGGCGACGCCTTCTCCGGCAGGATGCAGCTCACCTCGCTCACCGCCGCCCCGGGGCGGGTGGTCCTGGTGGACGACGGCCTGGCCACGATCCGCCTCCTTGAGCTGCTCACCGCCAGGCTCGGCACCCCGCTCCTGCGCGCCCGAGCCAAGGCGAGCCCGATGCGCCGGATCCTCGGGGCCGCCGCCGCGATCCGGCTGCGCGCCGCCGCCCGGGCCGGACGGCTCACGGTGTTCACCGCCCTGCCCGTGCCCGCGGAGCTGGCCAAGTCCGTACGGGAGCTCGGGGCCGAGCTGGTGACCCACGACTTCGCCTGGCTGCGCTCCCAGCCCGCGGTCGCCCATCCGCGTCCCCCCGAGAGCACGGTCGTCCTCGGCACGTCGCTGGTGCGCAACGGGCTGATCCACCGCGACCGCTACCTCGACTGGCTGTTCGCGCTCCAGGGGCCGCTGGCCTACTACCCGCACAGGCGGGAGGACCCCGGTGACCTCGCGGCGGTCCGCGGCCACCCCGGCGTCACCGTGTACGACGGCGGGGTCCCGGTCGAGATGACCCTGCGGGACCTGCGGCCGGGGCAGCGCGTGCTCAGCCTGCCCTCCACGGCGGTCACCTCGCTGCGCGTCCTGCTGTCGGCGCGCGGCGTCCCCGTCGAGACCGTGGAGGTCCCCGACGACTGGTGGACGCCCTCGGCGACGGTCTCGCTCCGATCACACCTCCAGATGTTCGCGCACGAAAGGGCTTCTCCTTGAGCCGGGTTCTCGCTGTGGCCGATTCGGACTCTTACCTGAAGTGGGCGGCGGGCCTCCTCGACCAGCTGCCCGCCGGGTGGGCGTCGACGCTGGCCGTCGTGCGCACGCCGATCGTGCCCTCCCCGGGCCAGATCGCCGCCGCCGTCAGCGGGACGCGGTTCGACGCCGGGGAGCCGCCTTCTGTGGTGCACGCGCGGGGGCTGCGCCGCCTCGCCGAGCGGGTCAGGCCGGACGCCGTGCTGGTCGCCTGCACAGGGCCTGTCGTGGACGTGCTGGTGAGCGAGGTCTTCGACGGGCTGAGCCCTCGCCCGGTATTCGTGTCGGGCCTTCCCGGCATCTCGATCCCCGCGACGGAGAAGGCCTGGCTGTACCGGGGCGGATGTGACCTGTTCGTCGTGCACAGCGGCAGGGAGGTCGAGGAGTTCGCCCGCATCGGCAAGGAGCTGGGGGCCGAGGGCTCGGTGGCGCTCGCCCGCCTGCCCTACCTCGACCAGGCCCCCGCGCGCTCCGCCCCCGCCGACCAGCTGGTCTTCCCCTCGACGGCCGCACGGCCGGGCCCCCCGCCGTTCACCGCGCAAGCCGTGCCGCCCCCGGCCGGCCAGGCCGTGGAGGAGGAGCGCGGGAGCAGGGTGGTGTTCGCGACCCAGGCGAAGGTGCCGAAGCGGCGCGAGGACCGGGAGAGCATCCTGCTGGCCCTGGCCGGGCTCGCCGCCGCCCGCCCCGACCTGGACGTCGTGGTCAAGCTCCGGGCCCTTGAGGCCGAGCGCCAGACCCACAACGAGCGCTACCACTACGAGCGGCTGTGGCGGGGGCTCGTCGAGACCGGTGCGGTGCGCGACGGCGCCGTGAGGTTCGCGGCGGGCGCGATGCGCGAGCACCTCGACCAGGCGGCGGCGTTCGTGACGGTCAGCTCCACGGCCGCCCTTGAGGCGATCGCGGGGAAGGTCCCGCTGCTGGTGCTCTCCGACTTCGGGGTGAGCGCCGAGATGATCAACCTGGTGTTCGAGGACAGCGGGTGCCTCGGCACCCTCGCGGAGCTCACGCGCGGCGACTTCCGGCAGCCCGCCGCCGCGTGGCGCGACGCCAACTACTTCCACGACCCGGCCGTGAGCGACTGGGTGGTCAAGCTAGCCGGGCTGGTGGACCGGGCGCGCACCGGCGGGCTGGCCCCGGTCCGGCCGCTGCTCGACGGCTCCGGGCACGCCGCCGCTCGCCGCCGCGCCCGCCTCCGCGTCGAGGTCCCGCCGGAGGTGCTGCGCGTCGGCTACCGCGCCGGCCGCCGCGTCCGCCGCTACCTGAAGGCACTCGGTTAGTCTCCACATTTCGAAAGACGCGATGCCGGGGCCTTCCCGGCTCCGGCATCGCGAATGCCCCTGAAGAAGATCGCCGAAGCCCTCACCGCCACCGGCTGACAGCGAGGATCCGCCGGTCAGCGGGTGAGGGCGCGGCGCAGGCGGGTGGTCAGGCCCTTGGCCTTGGTGGGTTCGGGGGCGGGGATCAGGCCGACGGAGGCCAGGCGGCGGTTCTTGAAGTAGCGGGCCTCGGCGCCGTGGGTCTCGATGTAGCGGGCGGCCGGCTCGCGCAGCCCGGGGTACGACTCGCTCTGCATGCAGAAGCCCACGGCGTCGACCAGCCCGGCGAGGTCGGCCTGCGGCGGGCCGGTGATCGAGCCGTCCGGGGCGAGGCGGGGCACCGTGGCGTCGACGATCGTGACCGGGATCCGGTTGCCGCGGCGAGCGTCATCGCTCCGAAGAGCGTCGAGCTGTAGAAGACCTGGGTCACGGGAAGCTCTCCTCGGGCTCTTTGGGGTGCCGGGGGAGCAGCGGGGCGGCGCGCTCCGGCTCCAGCCCCGATCCCGCCACCAGGCT
>NZ_JBFBIK010000217.1:0-5032 GCF_040685555.1 Sphaerisporangium sp. NPDC088356 | reverse complement strand
ACATCTGATCAACGATCACTAATCCGGACAGATCTCATGAACGCCGGGGCCGTGGGCGAGGGGGTGCTTCCGGAGCTGCGCCGCCGGGGCGCCCTCGACCGCACGGGGGAATCCGTCCGGCTCACCGCCTGACCGGGTCAAGCGCTTTCAAGGGGCGCGGGAATTCCCGCCGGAGACCCCGGCGGGAATTCCCCCTCAACTCTCGCTGTAAGACCGTTTTCACGCGCACATATCGCGCCGGGCGGTGGCATTTTAAATGCTTCTCATGGTTTAGCCGGTCGAATGCCGGGGATCGCCGTTCATCCAGTTCACCAGGAAAACCACGCGCGCGCCCCGCGCGGCCACGGCGACGCGTTCGGCCAGCGAGGGTGGAAGGCGCCCTCTGGCGCGTAACCGGCGAGCGACAGTGGGGGTTCCGTGGCCGATCACACCGCGAGGGATGACGTGTTCATCGCCGGCTGCCGCGCGCGGCCCGCGTTCGACCTGGCGGCCGGCACGTGGGACGCCGTCGTGCTGTGGACGCTGCGCGACGGCCCGTACCGCCCGGGCGATCTGCAAGAAGAATTCGCCGAAAAGTCATCCGGAGGCCCTTCGATTCCGAATCACGTTTGAACGGGCCCAGCACGTTCTGTAAACGCGCTGTTGACTCGGGTTACCGACGAAGGGAAGCTGTCATAGTGACCCCCACGCATGCCCCCCTCCACGCGCCGCACCGCGCCTCGGTGAAGCTGAGACAGCCGCGCCCACACCCCGGAGGCGCGGCATGCGACCGGTGACGGTGAACCGGATGACACTGGCGCAGGTCCAGCAGAGCCACGGCAGGACGTGGGAGATCCTGGACTTCTACGGCGGCTGGGTGGCGTACAGGCGTCACCCGTGGTCGACCGCCGCGGCGAGGTTCGGCGTCTCCAACGTGCTCGGCGCCGACAACCTCGAAGACCTGGCCCGGCAGCTCGACGAGCAGGCCGCGGCCGAGGCCCGCCGCAAGAGCCGCCATCCCCCTGCCGAGGGCGGCTGAGACTGGCGGGCCCCGTCGAGAGCCCGGCTCCACGGCCACCGGCGCCTTCCCGGTGTTGAGGGTGCGTTGAGTCAGGTGGAGCGCCGGGCGCGGCCCCGCGGCGTTGCCCCTCACCCACCGAGCCGGGGCCTTCAGTGCCTCCTCGGCGAATCGTCGCGACCATCGGTCTAGCGGCGGTCGGGGGCCTCGCCGTACTGGTGGATGAGGGCACGCAACTGGGTCACGGCCTTCTGGGAGCGCCCCTTCTCGGCGCCCTGGATGCCCATGGCTCCCACGCTGGAGCCGTCCGCCAGGTCGAGCTTGGGCCACGGCTCGCCCTCGGGGAGGTTCACCCCAAGCACCTCCGGCCATTCGTACCGGTGGACGCGCACGGCGTTGACGATCGTCACGCCCCGCTCGTCGGCCTCGACGCGGAGCCGGCCGAGCAGGTGCAGGATGAACGCGACCAGGCAGCCGAAGACCACCAGGCCGATCTTGTCGGGCAGCTTGAACGGCGGGGGGAGGAGCACGGCGAGCACGATCGAGCCGACGACCATCACCGTGGCAAAGCCGTACGCCAGGACCCGGGCGCGGCGCGGACGCCAGATGACCGGCAGGGGCGGGAGGTCGCTGTCAGGCACGGCGGCCCGTCCGGCGGGCGCGGCAGGTGGATCGGCGCGGCAAGTTCCTCATCCCTTCAGGTCACGCAGGACCATCGCTGTCTCGATCGCCGCGACCGTGGCCTCGTATCCCTTGTCCTCGTGACTGCCGGGCAGGCCCGCACGGTCGACGGCCTGATCAAGGTTGTCACACGTGAGGACCCCATTGCCCACCGGAGTCGACTCGTCCAGGGACACCCGGGTCAGTCCCGAAGTGACCGAGTCGCAGACGTACTCGAAGTGGGCCGTCTCACCGCGCACGACCACCCCGAGCGCGACGACGGCGTCGCACCGCCGGGCGAGGGCCTGCACCACGACCGGGATCTCCAGCGATCCCGCCACCCGCACCGTGACGCTGGCCGCGCCGCACTCCTTCGCGGCCCGCTCCGCGCGGGCCAGGAGCTGGTCGGTGATCGGCTCATGCCACCGGGCGGCCACGATGCCCACGGTCAGGCCCTCGGCGGCGACGGGGGCGGCCTTCGGCCGTCCTGTGCCGCTCACCGGGTCTCGCCGCCCGCCGCCACGCCTCGGCTCCGCCGGCCGCGCTCGACCCCGTTCATCGCACTCCTTCGATCTGGTGGCCGAGCCTGTCGCGCTTGGCCGTGAGGTACTTGATGTTGTACTCGTTCGCGGCCACCGGCATGGGCTCGCGGCCGAGGACCTTGATGCCGTAGCCGTCGAGGCCGCGCAGCTTCGCGGGGTTGTTGGTCAGCACCCGCACCGACTTGACCCCGAGGTCGGCCAGCATCTGGCCGGCGTTGGAGAACTCGCGGGCGTCCACGGGAAGACCGAGCTCCAGGTTGGCGTCCACGGTGTCGCTGCCGTTGTCCTGGAGACTGTAGGCCTTGAGCTTGGCCAGCAGCCCGATGCCGCGCCCCTCGTGGCCGCGCAGGTAGACGATGACCCCCCTGCCCTCGGCCGCGACCGCGCGCATGGCGTGGTCGAGCTGCACCCCGCAGTCGCAGCGCAGCGAGCCGAGCACGTCCCCGGTCAGGCACTCGGAGTGCGCGCGGACCAGGATGTTCTCGCCGTCGCCGAGGTCGCCGTAGACCAGGGCCATGTGCTCGCCGCCGTCGATGCCGCTGGAGAAGCCGTACGCGCGCCACAGGCCGTACCGGTTCGGGATCTCGGTGACGGCGACCCGTACGACCACGCGCTCGGTGCGGCGGCGGTACTCCGACAGCTGCTCGATGGACACGAGCGCGAGGTCGTGCTCGTCGGCGAACCTGCGCAGCTCGGGCAGCCGCGCCATCGTGCCGTCGTCGTTGACGATCTCGGCCAGCACGCCGGCCGGGGTGAGCCCGGCGAGCCGCGCGAGGTCGACGGCCGCCTCGGTGTGGCCGCGGCGGGCGAGCACCCCGCCGTTGTGGTAGCGCAGGGGGAAGATGTGGCCGGGACGTACCAGGTCGAAGGGCTCGGTGGCCGAGTCGGCGAGGGTGCGGATGGTCTTCGCCCTGTCGGCCGCGGAGATGCCGGTGGTCACGCCGTCGCGGGCGTCCACGCTGATCGTGTACGCCGTGCGGAGCCGCTCGCGGTTCTGGTGGACCATGAGGGGCAGGCCGAGCCGGTCGAGGTGCTCGCCGAGCATGGGGACGCAGATGACGCCGCTGGTGTAGCGGATCGTGAAGGCCAGCAGCTCGGGGGTCGCCTTGGACGCGGCGAAGATGATGTCGCCCTCGTTCTCGCGGTTCTCGTCGTCCACCACGACGACGGGCCGGCCCTCGCGTATGTCCCTGATCGCGCGCTCGATCGGGTCGAGCGTGATGTCGCTCATGCTGTGACTACCTCCAGCCGGCGGCTGTACTGCCGCCGCCACTCGCGGATCCCGAGCAGAACCATGACGAAGAAGACGCCGTACACCACACCGGAGACGACGAGGCCGGAGCTGAACGCCAGGGGGACGCCGACCACGTCCACCGCGATCCAGATCCACCAGAAGTCGATCAGCGCCCGGCCCTGGGCGTAGGTGGCGATGGCGCTGCCGACGAAGATGTAGGCGTCCGGGACGGGGGCCCACGACCACCCGGTCACGGTGAAGAAGAGGGCGACCAGAGCCGTGGCCGCCACCATGACCCCGATCAGCGTGACCCGCTCGCGGGTGCTCCCCGGCCGTACGGGCAGCGTCTTGCCCTCCTTGGTGCCCCGCGCCCAGCGGACCCAGCCGTAGAGGGCGAGCACGCCGAACATCGCCTGCTTCAGCGCGTTGCCGGTGATGTGCGCCTCGATCGAGGCGGCGAACAGCAGCACCGATCCGAGGAGCTGCACCGGCCAGGTCCAGATGGTGCGCTTGATCGCCAGCCACACGGTCGCGAGCGCGCAGATGTTGCCGACCAGGTCGGTCCAGAGCACATGCTGGCCGGCCAGGGTGAAGCCCGCCTCGGTCCAGCTCACGAGGCGGCTCCCTGGGTGTGGGCGCCGACGAGCTTCTCGACGTACTTGGCGATCACGTCGACCTCCAGGTTCACCGGGTCGCCGGGGCGCTTGAAACCGAGCGTGGTGAGCTGGAGCGTCGTGGGGATGAGGCTGACGGCGAACTCGGCCTCGCCGACGCTCACCACGGTCAGGCTGATGCCGTCGACGGCGACCGACCCCTTCTCGACCACGTAGCGGCCGAGGCCTGGTGGCAGCGAGACGCGCACGACCTCCCAGTGCTCGGCGGGCTCGCGCGACAGCACCTCGCCGGTGCCGTCCACGTGGCCCTGCACGATGTGGCCGCCGAGCCGCTGGTCGGCGCGTACCGCGCGTTCGAGGTTGACCCGCGTGCCGGGGGTGAGGGACCCCAGCGAGCTGCGGTCGAGGGTCTCCTTCATCACATCGGCGGTGAAGGTGTCGCCATCCGCGTCCACGACGGTCAGGCAGACCCCGTTGACCGCGATCGACTCGCCGTGGCGGGCGCCGGGGGCGACGACCTCGCCGCGGATCGAGAAGCGCGCCGCGTCGGGCAGCACCTCGACCCCGGCGAGCTCGCCGAGCTCCTCAACGATTCCAGTGAACATCAACGCTCCTTATGCGATGCGGCCGTACGGGGAGCCGGAAGCTCGGCCGATCGGAACCTGCGTGAGGAAGCAACCCGTGAGGACCCACGCGTCTTCCGTGGGAGGAGGGGAACCCCGGGGAACCCAGGGACGCGGCGGGGCGGCCGGCACGCACGCGGGAGGCGGGTGCGGCGGGAATGGCGGGAGAGGATGCGGCGCGTCCGATCGCGCGGCACACGATGATGTCCGGTCGGCCCACCCGGCCCCTCCTACTCGCCAGTAGCTTTGCTGCCACGGCGGGCCCCGGGGTGATCGGGTGCGGCACACGCACCACGGAGGCGTCCGATTGTGCTCGACGTTGGTCACGTAGACGCCGTTGCGCTCGCCGGTCTCGCCGGTTT
>NZ_JBFBIK010000216.1:0-5237 GCF_040685555.1 Sphaerisporangium sp. NPDC088356 | reverse complement strand
TCTTCCTGGGCGGCCCGCCGCTGGTGAAGGCCGCGACCGGCGAGGAGGTCACGGCCGAGGAGCTCGGCGGCGGCGACGTGCACGCCCGGGTCAGCGGGGTCACCGACCACCTGGCCGACGACGACGCCCACGCCTTGTCCATGGTCCGCGACATCGTCTCCACGCTCGCGCCGAAGCACCCCACGCCCTGGGAGCGCGCCCGTCCCGAGGAGCCGCTGCACGACCCCCGCGACCTGTACGGCATCGTGCCCGCCGACACCCGCACCCCGTACGACGTACGGGAGGTCATCGGCCGGATCGTCGACGGCAGCCGGTTCCTGGAGTTCAAGGCCGAGTACGGCCACACGCTGGTGACCGGCTTCGCTCACATCCACGGGCACCCGGTGGGGATCGTCGCCAACAACGGCATCCTGTTCAGCGAGTCCGCGCTGAAGGGCGCCCATTTCATCGAGCTGTGCGACCAGCGGAAGATCCCCCTGGTGTTCCTGCAGAACATCAGCGGGTTTATGGTGGGCCGCGCCTACGAGGCCGGGGGCATCGCCAAGCACGGCGCCAAGATGGTCACCGCCGTCTCCTGCGCCCGCGTGCCGAAGCTCACCGTGGTCGTCGGCGGCTCGTTCGGGGCGGGCAACTACGCGATGGCCGGCCGGGCGTACTCGCCGCGCTTCCTGTGGATGTGGCCCAACGCCCGCATCTCGGTCATGGGCGGCGAGCAGGCCGCCAACGTGCTGGCCACCGTGCGCCCCGGCGGCGAGGACGACGCGGAGTTCAAGCGCGCGATCCGCGAGCGGTACGAGGAGCAGGGCAGCCCGTACTACTCCACAGCGCGGCTCTGGGACGACGGCGTGATCGACCCCCTCGACACCCGCACGGTACTCGGGCTGGCCCTGTCCGCCACGGCCAACGCCCCCCTCGACCCCATCGGCTACGGCGTCTTCCGGATGTGATCATGTTCGACACCGTTCTTGTCGCCAACCGGGGCGAGATCGCGCTCCGCGTCATCAGGACGCTGCGCCGCCTCGGCATCCGGTCCGTCGCCGTGTACAGCGACGCGGACGCGGGCGCCCGGCACGTCCGCGAGGCCGACACGGCCGTACGGCTGGCCTCCGGCTACCTCGACATCGAGCAGGTGATCGCGGCCGCGAAGCTCAGCGGGGCGCGGGCCGTGCACCCCGGTTACGGGTTCCTGTCCGAGAACACCGCGTTCGCCCGGCGCTGCGCCGAGGAGGACCTGGTCTTCGTCGGCCCGCCGCCCGAGGCCGTCGAGGCGATGGGCGACAAGATCCGCGCCAAGGCCACCGTGGCGGCGGCCGGCGTGCCGGTCGTCCCCGGCGGCGCCGAGCCCGCCGACGACCTCGTGGAGGCGGCCGGGCGCATCGGCTACCCCGTGCTGATCAAGCCCTCGGCCGGCGGCGGCGGCAAGGGCATGCTGGTCGTACGCTCGCCGCAGGAGATGCCCCAGGCCATCGAGTCGGCCCGCCGCACGGCCGCCGCCGCGTTCGGGGACGCCACGCTGCTGGTCGAGCGGTTCGTCGCCGACCCCCGGCACATCGAGATCCAGGTGCTGGCCGACGCGCACGGCAACGTCGTCCACCTGGGCGAGCGCGAGTGCAGCCTGCAGCGCCGCCACCAGAAGATCATCGAAGAGGCGCCGTCGCCGCTGCTGGACGAGGCCACCCGCCAGAGCATGGGCGCGGACGCGGTGCGGGCCGCCAGGTCCGTCGGGTACGTGGGCGCGGGGACCGTCGAGTTCATCGTCTCCGGCGACGAGCCGGGACACCCGGGCTACTTCATCGAGATGAACACCCGGCTCCAGGTCGAGCACCCGGTCACCGAGCTGGTCACCGGCCTGGACCTCGTGGAGCTCCAGCTCCGCGTCGCTGCGGGAGAGCCGCTGCCGCTGGCGCAGGACGACGTACGCCTGCGCGGCCACGCCGTCGAGGCCCGCGTCTACGCCGAGGACCCCTCCCGGGAGTTCCTGCCCACCGGCGGGCGGGTGCTCGCGCTCGCGGAGCCGGAGGGCGACGGTGTGCGGGTGGACTCCGGGCTCCAGACCGGCACGGTCGTCGGCAGCGACTACGACCCGATGCTGTCCAAGGTGATCGCGTGGGGCCCGGACAGGGAGAGCGCGCTGCGGCGGCTGGACGCGGCGCTGCGGGCGACGACCGTCCTCGGCGTGACCACCAACATCGCGTTCCTGCGGGCGCTGCTCGCCGATCCCGACGTGGCGGCGGGGAACCTCGGCACCGGCCTGATCGACCGGCGCCTTCCCGCGCTGCTCGCCGCCGCGTACGGTGCCGGGCCCCTGCCGGACGAGGTGCCGGCCGCCGCGGCGCTGGTCATGCAGGACCGGCTGGTCTCGGCCGCCGGCGACGACCCGTGGGACGTGCCGGACGGGTGGCGGGTCGGCGAGCCCGCCTGGACCCCGTGGCTCCTGACGGCGCGGGGCGAGACCGCCGAGGTGAGGGTCCGCGGCCTTCCCCGTACGGGCGCGGAGGTGGCCGTGGGCGACGCGCCTGTCGCCGGGGCCGGGCTCGCCCACGGGCGGGACGGCGAGGTCTTCGTGACGCTCGACGGCCTGACCTCCCGCTTCACCCACGCGGTGGACGCCGGGACCGTCTGGCTCGGCAGGGACGGGCGATCGTGGGCGATCACCCCGCACGAACCCGGGGATCGCGGCGACCGCGCGGGCGCCGGCGGTGCGGGCGACGGGGTGGTCCGCAGCCCGATGCCGGGCACCGTGCTGCTGGTCAAGGTGGTCCCCGGCGAGCGGGTCACCGAGGGGCAGCCCCTGCTGATCGTCGAGGCGATGAAGATGGAGCACACCGTCACCGCCCCCTCGGACGGCGTCGTCGCGGAGCTTCCCGCACGAGCGGGCCGTCCGGTCGACATGGACGCGGTGCTGGCCGTCGTCCGCGCCGAGACCCCCGCGCCCGCCGCCACGGAAACGGAGACGGTCACGGACACGGACACGCGGACGGGAGGGTCATGATGCGCATGCCGTTCGAGGTCCCGATGGACGGGCTGCCCGACCGGGTGACGATCTACGAGGTCGGCCCCAGGGACGGCCTGCAGAACGAGTCGGCGATCGTCCCGGTCGAGGTCAAGGCGCGGTTCGTGGCGCGGCTGGCCGAGGCGGGGCTGACCACCGTCGAGGCGACCAGCTTCGTGCACCCCAAGTGGGTGCCCCAGCTCGCGGACGCTGAGGAGCTGCTGGGCCGGATGGAACGGGTGCCAGGTGTCCGCTACCCCGTGCTGGTCCCCAACGAGCGTGGCCTCGACCGGGCGCTCGACCTGGGCGTCACCGACATCGCCATCTTCGGCAGCGCCACCGAGACGTTCGCGCGGCGGAACCTGAACCGGAGCCTGGACGGCTCGATCGAGATGTTCACCCCCGTCGTCGGGCGGGCCCGCGACAACGGGATGGACGTCCGGGCGTACCTGTCGATGTGCTTCGGCGACCCCTGGGAGGGGCCTGTGCCGATCGACCAGGTCGTCCGGCAGGGCAGGCGGCTGCTCGACCTCGGCTGCTCCCAGCTGTCCCTCGGCGACACCATCGGCGTCGGCACGCCCGGGCACGTCACCGCCCTGCTGAGCGCCTTCGCCGAGGCCGGCGTGGGGCCCGAGCGGCTCGCCGTGCACTTCCACGACACCTACGGCCAGGCGCTGGCCAACACCCTCAGCGCTCTGCGCGCCGGGGTGACGGTCGTGGACGCCTCCACCGGAGGGATCGGCGGGTGCCCGTACGCGAAGAGCGCCACGGGCAACCTCGCCACCGAGGACCTTGTCTGGATGCTTTCCGGGCTCGGCGTCAAGACCGGCGTCGACCTCGCATCGCTGGTCGCCACCAGCGTCTGGCTGGCCGGGGAGCTGGGCCGTCCGAGCCCGTCCCGCGTCGTCCAGGCCCTGGCCAAGGAGGACCCGGCCGGCGACGTACCGGCCGGCGAGCGTACGGCGGGGCGATCCCCGGCCGACGAAGCCCGGCCCGAGTAGAGGAGTGAAGAGCATGCACCGGCTCAACGACGAGTACGAGGCGTTGCGCAAGACCGTCGAGGACTTCTCCAGGGACGTGGTCGCGCCGGTGATCGGCGACTACTACGAGCGCTGCGCGTTCCCCTACGACATCGTCTCTCAGATGGGGCGCATGGGACTGTTCGGGCTGCCGATCCCCGAGGAGTACGGCGGCATGGGCGGCGACTACTTCGCCCTCTGCCTGGCACTGGAGGAGCTGGCCCGTGTCGACTCCTCGGTGGCCATCACCCTTGAGGCCGCGGTCTCCCTCGGCGCCATGCCGGTCTACCGGTTCGGCACGGCCGAGCAGAAGGCCGAATGGCTTCCCCGGCTGACCTCCGGAGAGACGCTCGGCGCCTTCGGGCTGACCGAGCCCGGAGGCGGCTCCGACGTGCCCGGCGGCATGCGGACCACGGCCGTCCTCGACGGGGACGAGTGGGTGATCAACGGATCCAAGGCGTTCATCACCAACTCGGGCACCGACATCACCGGATTCGTCGCGGTCGCCGCCATCACAGGTCAGCGGGAGCGAGCGGAGGGCTCCGGGCGGGTCTCCCCGGAGATCACGACGATCCTGGTCCCGTCGGGCACGCCCGGGTTCACGGTGTCCAAGAAGTACTCCAAGGTCGGCTGGTCGGCCTCGGACACGCGGGAGCTGTCGTTCACCGACTGCCGGGTGCCCGCCGCCAACCTGCTCGGTGAACGGGGCCGGGGGTACGCGCAGTTCCTCCAGACCCTCGACGAGGGCCGCATCGCCATCGCCGCGCTGTCGGTGGGGCTCGCGCAGGGCTGCGTCGACGAGAGCCTGCGGTACGTCCAGGAGCGGCAGGCGTTCGGGCTGCCGATCGGCCGCTACCAGGCCATCCAGTTCAAGGTCGCCGACATGGAGGTGCGGGCCCACACGGCACGCCTGGCCTACTACCACGCGGCCGAGAAGATGCTCGCCGGCGAGCCGTTCAAGAAGGAGGCGGCCATCGCCAAGCTGGTGAGCTCCAACGCGGCGATGGACAACGCCCGCGACGCCACCCAGATCTTCGGCGGCTACGGCTTCATGAACGAGTACCCGGTCGGGCGCTTCTACCGCGACGCCAAGATCCTGGAGATCGGCGAGGGCACCAGCGAGGTCCAGCGCATGCTCATCGCCCGCCAACTCGGCATGCCCGCCTAGGGCATCCGGGTCGCGGGCGGGGGAACGTTCTCTTCGATCGAGGCGGCGCCGCGGCGAC
>NZ_JBFBIK010000215.1:0-5320 GCF_040685555.1 Sphaerisporangium sp. NPDC088356 | reverse complement strand
GCCTGCGAGGACCCCGAGACGTCCAGGCACCGGCCGGACGCCACGCCCCTGATCGGGCCCCCGCCGGAACCGGTCGGGGTGGGCGTGGGCGTCGGGCTCGGGGAGGGAGTGCCCCCGCTGGAGGTGACGGTGAGCAGGACCGCTTCGCGGGCGGGCACGGTCGTGGTGTAACCGCCGCTGAAGGTGCCGGCGTCGGTGCCCGTCCACGGGTTGCGGACGGTCGCCGAGCCGGTGAGCCCGAGGTCGGACCAGCGGGCGGTGATGGACGCGGCGGAGGTGGTCCGGTTCAGCAGCAGCACCGCCCGGCGTCCCGTGCCCGACAGGACCTTGCTGTACACCTGGCGTCCCGTCTGGTCCTCGGCGACCTTCACGCCCTGCCGTCCCAGGGGATCCTGGTCGATGGCGAGCACTTCCCGGTTGGTGAGGATCGCCTTGGTGTCAGCGCTCATGTCGGTGAGCTTGTTGCCGGCGAGCAACGGGGCCCCGGAAACGGCCCACAGGCTCATGTGGGTGCGGTTCTGCGCGGCCGAGAAGCCCGTCATGCCCACGATGAGCATGTCCGGGTCGTTGTAGTGTCCGGGGCTCTGCGCGGCAGGGTGCTGGGCGGAGTCGAAGTTGGCCAGCACGCGGTCCATCGACGCGCTCTGTCCCCAGTAGATGATGTCGCCGCTGGTGCGCCACATGGTGGACATGCTCGGCGCCCAGTCCCAAGGGCTCTGGTTCCCCCAGTTGCAGATGGACAGGACCATCGGCCGTCCGGTCTGCGCGCTCGCGCGGGTGATCGCGTCGCTGATCGCCTGGTAGGCGTTGCGGGAGTTCAGCCCCTCGGCGTTGCCACCGCACCAGTCGACCTTGACGAAGTCGAAGCCCCATCGGGAGAACTGCAGGAAGTCCTGGTCGTAGTGGCCCTCGCTGCCGCTGCCCGGGGCGGCCGGACGGCCGGTCGGGTAGTAGTAGCCGCATCCGTCGCGGCCGGCGTCGGTGTAGATGCCGGCTTTCAGGCCCTTGCTGTGGATGTAGTCGGCGATCGCCTTCATCCCCCCCGGCCACTCGGCCGTATCCACCGTGATGTTGCCGGCGGAATCCCGCGTGCCCTGCCACCAGCCCTCGTCGATGTTGACGTATTGGTAGCCGGCGTCCTTCATCCCGGAGGACACCATCGCGTCCGTCTGCGCCTTGATCACGTTGTAGTTGATCTGGGCCGCGAAGGTGTTCCACGACGCCCAGCCCATCGGAGGGGTCGTCACCGACGCGACGGCGGTGGTGGCCGCGGTCGCGGTGCCCGCCGCGGCGACGGCGGTGCCGTCCGAGATGGCCCATCCCGCCGACACCACCGCCAGCATCATCAGCTGCACGATGACGGCGAGCCGGCTGAATGATCGGACGGGATCCGGGGGTGAGGAGTTTTCGCCCATGCTCGCGCCTCCAGAGCTGGATCAATGAGAGACATGTCGGGAGACCCCGCGATCGACGACCGGTCCATCGCCGACGCGTCACGGTCGGGGGCTCCTGCCGCTCACCACCGACCCCGGCAGGAGGTAGCCGCCTTGGGGACTCAGTGTGGAAACCATTACGAAACATGTCAAGACCATTCCGAACCGGTTCGATCGCACAGCCGCCGCCCGAGCGGTCCCGTGCGCTGGTGCGACACCGCGGCGGCGGGGGACGTCCCGGCCCCGTCATGTCGCCACCGGATGAACGTTTCATCACCTCGCGCCGCCGGGACAGTGCGACCGCGCCCATCAGAGCAGATCAAGCCGGTTCACCGCGTGGAACCGTGCCGCGGAGCGGCCGGGCCCTTGACAGATCTTCTGGGGTCGGATTGGCTCCGCCACACCACCACCGCGATCCGCCCGCGTGGAAAGGAGCACTCCATCCACCGCAATTAATGTTAGCGCTAACAACTCTGGGAAGCCGTAATGCGCATGGTTAGCCACCTCGCGATGACCCCCGAATCCGCAGGTACCGGAGGAGCTCGCTTTGTTAACGTTAACATCGCCAGCCGGTCGCGTACGTACGACCCGCGCACGGTGCTGGTGCGCTTCGGCGCCGACGGCGTGCCGCAGAACGCCAACGTGTCCAGCGCGCCGCAGCGGCTGTCCACGCTGATCGACCCCATCCCCACGGCCGTGCCCGGCGCGGACGTCTTCGTGTAGAGGAAACCAGATGCGCAAAATTCTTGGCTTGGCACTGGCGGCGCTACTGGCCGCCGGCTCCATGGTCGCGATCGGCGGTGAGACCTCGCCGGCCGCCGCGCTGGACAATGGTCTGGCCCGTACGCCCCAGATGGGGTGGAACGACTGGAACAGCTTCTTCTGCAATGTCAATGAGTCGTTGATCCGGCAGAGTGCGGATGCGATGGTGTCCAGTGGTATGGCGGCGGCGGGGTACAAGTACGTGAACATCGATGACTGCTGGTCGACGATGAGTCGTAATGCCAGTGGGGATCTGGTGGCCGATCCGCAGAAGTTTCCCAGTGGGATCAAGGCGCTGGCGGATTATGTACATGGCAAGGGGTTGAAGCTGGGGATCTACTCGTCGGCGGGGACCACGACGTGTGCGGGGTATCCGGCGAGTCTGGGGTATGAGCGGCGGGACGCGGCGTTGTGGGCGTCGTGGGGGATCGATTACCTGAAGTACGACAACTGCGGGGATCACCAGGGTAAGAACGGGCAGCAGCGGTATACCGCGATGCGGGACGCGCTGGCGGCGACCGGGCGGGCGATCGCGTACAGCCTGTGCAACTGGGGGCAGGAGAGTGTGTGGACCTGGGGGATGCCGGTGGGCAACTCCTGGCGCACCACAGGTGACATCGGGTCGAACTGGAACTCGATCATGGGCATCCTGGACCAGCAGGTCGGGCTCGAGGCCTACTCGGGTCCAGGCGGCTGGAACGACCCCGACATGCTGGAAGTAGGCGTCGGCTCGGTGACGGGGACCGAGGGCCGGGCACACTTCAGCCTGTGGTCATTGCTGAACGCCCCGCTCATCGCCGGCAACGACATCCGCACGATGAGCGCCGACACCCGCACCATCCTCACCAACACCGAGGTCATCGCGGTCAACCAGGACTGGGGCGGCAAGCAGGGCCACAAGATCAGCGACAACGGCAACCTGGAGGTCTGGCGCAAGCCGATGTCCAACGGTTCGGTCGCGGTCGTGCTGCTCAACCGTGGCACCTCGACCTCGGCCATCTCCACCACCGCCTCCGCCCTGGGGCTGGGCTCCGCGTCCTCCTACTCGGTGCGTGACCTGTGGGCGCACACGACGTCTTCCTCCTCCGGGACGATCAGCGCGTCGGTGCCCGGGCACGGGGCGGCGATGTACGTCGTGACCGGAGGGGGCATCGTCACGCCCACTCCCACGCCCACTCCCACGGGCACGGGTGCGATCAAGGGTGTGGGGTCGGGCCGGTGTCTGGACGTCACTGGCGCCTCGCAGGCCAACGGCACGCAGGCACAGATCTGGGACTGCAACGGCCAGGCCAACCAGCAGTGGACCCCGACCGCGGCCGGTGAGCTGCGAGTGTACGGCAACAAGTGCCTGGACGTGTACAACGCCGGCACCGCCGACGGCACCAACGTGATCATCTGGGACTGCAACGGCCAGGCCAACCAGCAGTGGCGGCTGAACTCCGACGGCACCATCACCGCCGTCGGCGCGAACAAGTGCCTGGACGTGCCCAACTCCACCGCCAACGGCACCAAACTCGTCGTCTGGTCGTGCAACGGCGGCACCAACCAACGCTGGACCCGTACCTGAGGTACACCCCAGACCCGCCTTCGCCGGGGGCGGCCGACCACTCCCGGCGAAGGCGTCCCATCCACTCCGCCCGAAGGAGGTCCCCCGTTGTGGCTCACGACGCGCGCCAGAGGCGGACACGGGCACGCGGCGAGTCACTCGAATCGATTCGCGGACAGTCTTGACATGTTACGTGAAGATTTCCACACTGAGTCCCCAAGGCGGCTTCCTCCTGCCCGGACCGGTGGTGGAGGGCAGGGGCCGCCGTCCGTGACGCCCGCGGCACCGCGGGTGCGGCGACGGGTCACGCCTCCGGTCGTCCGGTTGTCCCTGCATGTTCCCCCCTTTCTCAGTTCTCAGCGGATGTCATCGATCTCAGTTGTGGAGGCTTGGGCATGAGCGAAAACGCCATCCCCTCAGACACGGCTCGGCCGTCCAGGTTCCGGAGACCACGCGACGGCGTGCGCCGGGCGGTGGTCGCCGGTGCGCTTGGCGTGCTCGGTGTGACCGCGGCGCTGGCGCTGCCGTCCACCGCCGGGGCCGCCGCCGGCACGCTGGGTGCCGCGGCGGCGCAGAGCGGCCGATACTTCGGCACGGCGATCGCGGCCGGGCACATGAACGACTCGACCTACGTGGCGACCTGGGACCGCGAGTACAACGCGGTCACCCCGGAAAACGAGATGAAGTGGGACGCGACCGAGCCCTCCCGCGGCCAGTTCCGCTTCACCTCGGCCGACCAGATCGTCAGCCACGCCCAGAGCAAGGGCATGACGATCCGCGGGCACACGCTGGTCTGGCACGGTCAGCTGCCGAGCTGGGTCTCCAGCCTGTCGGCCAGTGACCTGCGCACGGCCATGATCAACCACATCAACGGCGTCATGGGCCACTACAAGGGCAAGATCTACGCCTGGGACGTGGTCAACGAGGCCTTCAACGACGGCGGCGCCGTCGGCACCCTGCGCAGCTCGGTCTGGACCCAGAAGCTCGGCAACGGCTTCATCGAAGAGGCCTTCCGCGCCGCGCGCGCCGCCGACCCCAACGCCAAGCTCTGCTACAACGACTACAACATCGACGACGCCAACGCCAACAAGACCCGCGGCGTCTACAACATGGTCAAGGACTTCAAGGCCCGCGGCGTGCCGATCGACTGCGTCGGTCTGCAGTCCCACTTCGGCAACCCGCCCTCCAACTACCAAGCCAACATCGCCCAGTTCGCCGCCCTGGGCGTCGACGTGCAGATCACCGAGCTCGACGTCGGCGGCTCGGGCTCCACCCAGGCCGACGCCTACCGCCGCGTCACCGAGGCCTGCACCGCCGTCGCCCGCTGCACCGGCATCACCGTATGGGGCATCACCGACAAGTACTCCTGGCGCTCCGGCGACACCCCGCTGCTCTTCGACGGCAACTTCAACAAGAAGGCGGCCTACACCTCCGTCCTGAACGCCCTCAACGCCGCCACCTCCAACCCCTCGCCCACCCCGACCGTGACCCCGACGACCACTCCTCCTCCCTCGGGCTCGGGTGCGATCAGGGGCGTGGCGTCCGGCCGGTGCCTGGACGTCTCGGGGTCCTCGCAGGC
>NZ_JBFBIK010000214.1:0-5384 GCF_040685555.1 Sphaerisporangium sp. NPDC088356 | reverse complement strand
ACCGGGGCGGCGACCGACCCGCCCATGCCTCCGGCCTCCACCACCACGGCGAACGCCACCTCGCCGCGGAAGCCGATGAACCACGCGTGGGAGTCGAGCTTCGGGCCGGTGCCGAACTCCGCGGTGCCCGTCTTGCCCGCCGTGCCCTTGGGCAGGCCCGCTCCCTTGGCCGTGCCCTTGCTCACCACGGCGGCCATCATCGTGCGAAGGTCGCGCGCCACCTCGGCCGGCAGCTGCTGCGGCTGGGCCTTCTGCTTGAGCGAGGGCACCAGGGTGGGCGGGCGCCAGGTGCCGTCGGCCACCGCCGCGGCCACCGAGGCCATCACCAGGGGGCTGGCGGTGATGCGGCCCTGCCCGAAGGACTCGGCCGCGAGGTCGGCGTCGCTGGTGGGCTTCGGCATGCTGCCCTTGGTCGCCGGGACGCCGATGGTCAGGGGCTGGTTGAACCCCATCTTAGAGGCGATGTCGTACAGTTTGCCGCCGCTGAGGTGCTGGGCGGCGAGCGGCGCGAAGGTCGTGTTGCAGGAGTGGGCGTAGGAGTCAAGGAACGTCAGCGAGCCGAACGCCTCGTGGTCGGAGTTGCGGATCGCCAGGCCGCCGATGCTCGCCTTGGCGGGGCAGGTGACCTTCTGCTCGGGGGTGAGCCCCTCGGCGAGCAGCCCGGCGGCGGTGACGGTCTTGAACGTCGACCCCGGGGGGTAGCGCCCGTCGAGGGCGCGGTTGAACCCGCCGCGGTTGTTGACGACGGCGAGGATCTCACCGGTCGCGGGGCGGATCGCCACCAGGGAGGTGGGCTTGTCCAGGGTGCGCACCGCGTCGACGGCGGCCTTCTGCACCAGTGGGTCCAGGCTTGTGCGCACGGCCGCGCCGGGAGTGCCCTCGATGGTCTTCAACGTCTCGACGGTCTTCTTGGAGCCGTCGGTGACCGTGATGCGGGTGGCAGGGACTCCCGCCAGATCCTTCTGGAACGTCTCCTGCAGCCCGCCCCTGCCAACGGCGTCGCCCGTCTTGTAGGACGAGCCGAGCTTCGCGACGTCCTTGGCGGTCGCCTTGTCCAGGTATCCGACGAGCTGCTGCACCGACCCGCCGACGTCGCCCTGGTCGATGCGGCGGCCGGAGGCGTCCTGCACGGCGCCCCGCTGCGGCCAGGTGGTCTTCAGGGCCAGGTAGGTGGAGCCGGTCAACGAGGGATGGACGGCCGCGGGAGTCCAGGCCACTTTCCAGTAGTGGTCCTTGACCACCAGGTCCAGGGAGCCGGTGTAGGTCCACTGGCCGATGTTCTTCAGCGACAGGGTGGCGGTGTAGGCGGCCCTGGCCCGGTCGTCGCCCGCCGGGCTCACCGCGCCCAGCTTGACCGAGGTCTTCTGGACGCCGAGGTTCTCGGCCAGCTCGGCGTAGGCGGCGTCGAACCCGGCCGCCGGCGAGGCCAGGTCGGCCCGCATGGCGGCCAGGTCGCCCCGGCCCCAGGCGCCGGCGAAGTGGCCCGCGGTCTGCGCCGCGCTCCCCCTGGTGTGCAGGACGTAGTAGGCGCCACCGGCGGCGGCCCCCACCACCAGCACGGTCGCTACAGACGTGATCGCGATGATACGGCCGCGCGGCACGCGTTACCCCCGGTGTCTCGACGTCGCCACGAGCCTAGCGCGGGGCCATCCGTGGTGTTCGCCGCTTTGCCGCCCCCGAGCGGCTCAGGCGGCCTCCTTGGCCCGCTCCTTGTGACTCGCGGCGTACGCCGGGACGTACTCCTGGCCCGACAGGCGCTGGATGGCGCGCATCACCTCGTCGGTGACCGCGCGCCGGTCCCTCGCCCTGCCGGGGTCGCCGGTGAAGCTCATGGGCTCGCCGATGCGCACACCGATCTTGGCGATCCTCGGGACCGAGGCCCCGGGCGGCAGCACACGCTCGGTGTTGACCATCGCCACCGGGATCACCGGCACGCCCGCCGTCAGCGCCAGCCAGGCGACGCCGATCTTGCCGCGGTAGAGCCGCCCGTCGGGGGAGCGGGTGCCCTCGGGGTAGATGCCGAACAGTTCACCGCCCTTGAGCACCTGCAGGGCCGAGTCGAGCATCGCCTGCGCCGCCGAGGCGCTCTCCCTGTCGATCGCCACCTGGCCGGTGCTGCGCATGAACGTGGCCATGAGGCGGTTGCCGGTGAAGTACTCCGACTTGGCGACGAAGGTCACCTGCCTCGGGAGCATCAGAGGCAGGAACACCGAGTCCAGGATGGACAGGTGGTTGGAGGCCAGGATCGCCGCCCCCGACCTCGGGACGTTGCGCGCCCCGGTCACCTGCGGACGCCACAGCAGTCGTAGCACAGGACTGGTGATGATCTTCGTGATGCGATACAGCACGGACTCTCCCGGTGTGCGGACGGCCAATGCCAACCATACGGCGCTGAGTGGAAACCTTGTGTTACGGCAGCCCACAAAGTGTTACATCGTCGTACAACGAAGCGCCCCGCAAGACGAGCTTGCGGGGCGCTCCGTTTAGACCGATGTGGCGGTCGCCTCCTCGGCGAGAGGCACAACACGGCTCCAGCCGAACGGTATTCCGTGAAGGCGGTAATTGCGGCCCGGGGGACACAAACCACATCGGCTACTCGACTCTAACCCACTCCCAGAGGTTCTTATTCCAGACCGGCCGTTCCGGGCGCCAGAAGTCCGGCGACCTGGGGGCGGACTGGGGCAGAGGGGCGGACTGGGGCAGAATGGTGCACCATGCTGGAGACCGAGCGGCTCGTCCTGCGCCGGTGGCGCGAGGAGGACCTTAAGCCCTTCGCCGAGATGAACGCCGACCCCGAGGTCATGGAGCACTTCCCAGCGACCTTGAGCCGTGCTGAGAGCGACGCGATGGCCGGCCGCATCGAGGCGGGCCTCGAGGAGCACGGGTTCGGGCTGTGGGTGGTGGAGGTGCGCGACAGCGGGCTGTTCGCCGGGTTCACCGGCCTGGTGTGGCAGAGGTTCGAGGCGCACTTCACCCCGGCTGTGGAGGTCGGCTGGCGCCTGGCGCGCGAGGCGTGGGGGCACGGCTACGCCACCGAGGCGGCGACCGCGGCCCTGGACCACGGCTTCGGACCGGCGGGGCTGGCGGAGGTGGTCTCCATGACGGTGCCCGCCAACGTGCGCTCGCAGGCCGTCATGCGGCGTCTGGGCATGACCCGCGACCCCCGTGACGACTTCGAGCACCCTCGCCCGGCGGCCGGCAGCCCGCTGCGTCCCCACGTGCTGTACCGGCTGAGGGCGAAGGCCTGGCGCGAGCGCAGGAAGTCCTAGACGGGTTCAGGGGCCGCCGGGGCGCAAAGGGCGCGCGTCGGGCATCCGCAGCCGGTCGACGGCCTCCCTGCGGCGGCTCTCGGGGCGGCGGTCGTAGCGCGCGGTGGTGACGGGGGAGGCGTGGCCGACCAGCGCCTGGGTGGTGGCGAGGTCCACCCCGGCGTCCAGCAGCTCGCCGATGAACGTGCGGCGGAAGTCGTGCGGGGTGCTCTTGGTGGCCCCTGCGGCCGAAAGGCGCCGGGCCAGGATGTCGGCGATCGCCTGCCCGGTCATCGCTGCGGGCCTGCCCTCGGGGGCCCGCAGCCGCCCGGCCCTGCTGATGGGGGCGAACAGCGCCCCCGCCGCCCGCCCCCGCACGGCGAGCCAGGCCTCGGTGCGGGCGACCGCCTCCGCGGTCAGGTAGACCAGGCGTTCCTTGTCGCGCTTGCCGCGGACGCGCAGGGAGCGCGCGGCGACGTCGTAGTCGGCCAGCGCGAGGCCCGCGACCTCGGCGCGGCGGCAGCCGGTGGAGTACAGCACGGCCAGCAGCGCGCTGTCGCGCACCCCGGCGGGGGAGTCGTCGCGGTCGCAGACGGCCAGGGCCGCGCCGACCACCTCGGGCGGGACGTGCCGGCCGGTGGGCAGGCGCGTGTGCTGCAGGGTGGGCAGGTCGGCCGCGCGCTGGTAGTCCTCGGCGGTCATCTTGCCGAGGCGCCATGCCTCGCGCAGCACCCGGCGCAGCGCGACCAGGTGCTTGTTGACGTAGGCCGGCGACCATCCCTGCTCGGTGAGGATCGTGCGGATGCGCACCGTGTGCTCGTAGCGCAGCAGGTGCCAGGGCTGGCCGGCGCCGGTCGCGGCGGGGTCGCCGGTGATGACGCGGGCGACCCTGTCGAGGCAGCCGCGCATGGTGCGCCGGGACTCCGCGCCGGCCAGGGCGTCGAGGTAGACCACGTAGGGGTCGGCGGCGGGCGTGACGGCGCCCAGGCCGGGGTCGGGTACGGCGGGCACGTCCACGGTGCGATCTTAGGGCGGGATCCTCCCGGCCGTTGTTAATCTACATTGTAAAGGCCTCGGGCTGGGTGCGGAACGTCATCGACAGCTCGCTCAGCCTGCGGCCCTCCGCCATGAGGCCCACGACGAGGCCAAGATCGTCGAACCTGCGCCTGACCAGGGGATACCAGGCCTCGCGCAGGTCCCTGAGGGCGGGTTCCACCCGCGCGCGGTGGGCGACGCGGTCGGGGTGGACCAGCACGCGGTTGCCGCCGTCCTCGCGGCGGCGTACGGCGTAGCCGTCGTGCTCCAGGTGGCCGACCACCTCGGCGGCCTCCTCGTCGGTGAGACCCGCCATCGCGGCCAGGCAGCGGACGGACATCGGGCCCTGGCGGCACAGCACGGAAAGGCACCGAAACCGGGTCGCGTCCAGCCCGGCTCGCGCGGCGAGGGCCTCCACGAGCCGGTTGGCCTGTGCGAACAGGGCGGCGGTCTGGCGTTCGACCGCCTCCAGGACGTCGACGCTCTCGTCGTGCGGCATGGTGGTCACTCCAATCGCGGCGGCGGGGCCCGGGCGGTGCGCGGCGCGCCCGGGCCCCGGTTCGGCGGAGCGGCGAGCGCCGGGTCCGCCTCCCGCGGCCGATGTCACAGCCGGGTGGTGTGCGTCTCGCTGGACGACTGCGTGACACACCGCATCATCGAGTTGCGGAAGAAGGCGGCGAACCCGTCGGAGGTGGCGGTGTCGCGCGCGTCGGCCAGGTACGGCACGATCTTGTCCTCGATGATGTGGACGTGCCGCTGGCCGGCCAGGTGCCGGGCGATCCCCGCGAAGTCGCCTTCGTAGTGGACCAGCCGCACCAGCACGTCGTCCTTGACGAACACCCCGGTCCCGAGCAGCCGGGCGGTCTCCTCGCCGTTCTCGCCGGTGACGACCGGCGACTCCAGGGGAGGGGCGCCGCCGAACAACTCGGCCAGCTCGTCCTCGTGTCCGGGTTTGATCCGGAAAGTGATCATGGCGTAGGGCATCGGATACCTCCGTGGTCGTTCCGTGCGCGCGCAGCGGATGGGTGGCCGGGGGGAGGGCTCCCCTCGGCCGGCCGGGATGTCCCCGGGCCGCGAGATGCCTCCCCGGACGGCGGGTGC
>NZ_JBFBIK010000213.1:0-5398 GCF_040685555.1 Sphaerisporangium sp. NPDC088356 | reverse complement strand
GCCCGGTTCCCTCAGGGGGACCGGGCCGTTCCGCGTCTCCTACCAGCCGCGGGCGCGCCACTCGGGCAGGGAGGGGCGCTCGGCTCCGAGGGTGGTGTCCTTGCCGTGGCCCGGATACACCCAGGTCTCGTCGGGAAGCCGGTCGAAGACCCGCGCCACGACGTCTGTGTAGAGCTGCTCGAAGCGGGCGGGGTCGCGCTGGGTGTTGCCGACCCCGCCGGGGAACAGCGAGTCGCCGGTGAACAGGTGGGCGTCCTGGTAGAGCAGGGAGATCGAACCGGGGGTGTGGCCGCGCAGGTGGATCACGTCGAGCGTGACCACTCCCACGGTCACCTTGTCGCCGTGCTCCACGGGCTGGGTGACCGGCACGGGCAGCCCGGGCGCGTCCAGCGGGTGGGCGACGGTCTCGGCTCCGGTCGCCTTCGCCACCTCGGCCAGCGCCATCCAGTGGTCCTGGTGCTGGTGGGTAGTGACGATCTTGCTGATCGGCCGGTCGCCGATCAGGTCGAGCAGCCTGCGGGCGTCGGCGGCCGCGTCCACCAGCACGCCGTCGCCCGTCTCGCGGCATCGCAGCAGGTAGGCGTTGTTGCCGAAGTCGCCCACCTCGATCTTGCTGATCGTCAGGCCGGGCAGCTCACGCACGTCGGCGGGGCCGTCAGCGGTCACATCACCGGTATAGGTCATGGGTACTCCTCGGGTGGTGTCGCCGGAAGGCCGGGCGGTGCCGGCATCGTCAGCCACGGCGGCGCCGCCGGCGGCTTCTCCGCCAGCCTAAGGCCCGCGCCCGCTACGCCGCCCGCGTCCCCCGACCCGCCGTCCGGGAGGCGGCCGGTCAGCCAGGCGAGCACGACGGGCGCCGGGCCCTCCACCACAGGACCCTCACCCAGGCCCGTCCAGCTTCGGCCGCCGGCGTGGAGCTCGCTGACGGTGCTCTCGGCGTACGGCCAGCCCGCCATCGCGTCGTGGAGCTCCCGCCTGACGAAGGCCTCGGGCCAGTCGGCCCAGGTGTAGCCGGCGCCCAGGTCGACGTGGTGGATCTCGACCTCCCGGATGCGGCGTACGAGCACGTACCAGGCGGGGTGATCGGGCGGCCGCATGCCCCGCACGGTGGCGCTCCACGCCCCCGGCGTCATCGTGTCGATCACGGCGTCGAGGCGGGCCGCGCTGTCCACCAGGTCGGCGTGCTGCTCGGCGATCGGCCTCCCGGCCCCTTCGGCTATCTCGGCCTCCCGGGCGTCGCGCGTTGGGTACTGTGGGGTGTACACACCCGTCTTGGCCCAGGTCAGCAGGTTGATGTGGCCGTCCGCGTTGCGCGCGACGTGGGTGAGCACGTGGCCGCGGGCCCAGCCCGCAAGCAGGGAGGGGGCCGTGACGTCCGCGTCGGACAGTGTGGCCGTGGTGGCGAGCAGCCGGTTCGTGGCCGCGGTGAGTTCGGCCTGAAGGTCGTCGAGAACGGTCATGCACGTCATCATCGCCCCGGACCCGCCCGCCCGCGCGGGCGCACTCCGTACAGGCTGGTATCGCACGCGCCGGCCTCCGCCCGAGGACCGTCCGCGGGTGATCTCGGGAGGACGCCCGTCCGCTCGCCGGAGCGGAAGAAAACTGTCGGACCCCGTCGTTAGAGTGGCGGCGACTAGTCAGAGGTGGCCAGTTCCGGCTGCCGTGGATCGCAACCCAACATGAGAGATCTGCTGTGGCCGACCGCTTGATCGTTCGTGGCGCCCGCGAACACAATCTCAAGGACGTCTCGCTTGACCTGCCGCGAGACGCTCTCATCGTCTTCACCGGGCTCTCCGGCTCGGGCAAGTCCAGCCTGGCCTTCGACACCATCTTCGCCGAGGGCCAGCGGCGCTATGTCGAGTCGCTCTCGTCGTATGCCAGGCAGTTCCTCGGGCAGATGGACAAGCCCGACGTCGACTTCATCGAGGGCCTGTCGCCGGCCGTCTCCATCGACCAGAAGTCGACCTCCCGCAACCCCCGCTCCACCGTCGGCACGATCACCGAGGTCTACGACTACCTGCGCCTCCTGTGGGCGCGCATCGGCAAGCCCCACTGCCCCGCCTGTGGCCGTCCCATCGCCCGGCAGACCCCGCAGCAGATCGTCGACCGCGTCCTGGAGCTCCCCGAGGGCACCCGGTTCCAGGTCATCGCCCCGGTGATCCGCGGGCGCAAGGGTGAGTACGCCGAGCTGTTCCGCGAGCTGCAGACCAAGGGCTTCGCGCGCGCCCGCGTCGACGGCACGGTGGTCCGCCTTGAGGAGCCGCCGACCCTGAAGAAGTACGAGAAGCACGACATCGAGGTGATCGTCGACCGCCTCTCGGTCAAGGACGGCGCGCGCCGGCGCCTCACCGACTCGGTGGAGACCGCGCTGCAGCTGTCCGGTGGCACGATCACGCTCGACTTCGTCGACCTCCCCGAGGACGACCCCGGGCGCGAGCGGTTCTACTCCGAGCACCTCTACTGCCCCTACGACGACCTGTCGTTCGAGGAGCTGGAGCCGCGGTCCTTCTCGTTCAACTCGCCCTTCGGCGCGTGCCCCGACTGCACCGGCCTCGGCACCCGCATGGAGGTCGACCCCGACCTCGTGGTGCCCGATCCCGAGAAGTCCCTCGGCGACGGCGCGATCTCGCCGTGGTCCGGCGGCCACACCAGCGACTACTTCATCCGGCTGGTCGAGGCGCTCGGCCACGCGATCGGGTTCGACCTCGACACCGCCTGGGAGCGGCTGCCCAAGCAGGCGCAGAAGGCGCTGCTGCGCGGCCACGACGAGCAGGTCCACGTCCGCTACAGCAACCGCTACGGCAGGCAGCGCTCCTACTACACGACCTTCGAGGGCGTGATCCCGTGGGTGCAGCGGCGGCACGCCGAGGCCGAGAGCGACTCCACGCGCGAGCGGTTCGAGGGCTTCATGCGGGAGATCCCCTGCCCGACCTGCAAGGGCGCCCGCCTCAAGCCCGTCTCCCTCGCGGTCACGGTCAGCGACTCCTCCATCGCCGAGGTGTCGGGCATGTCGATCGGCGAGTGCGCCAAGTTCCTCGGGGGGCTCACCCTCTCCGAGCGTGACACCCACATCGCCGAGCGGGTCGTCAAGGAGATCAACGCCCGGCTGGGGTTCCTGCTCGACGTCGGTCTCGACTACCTCACCCTCGACCGCGCGGCGGGCACGCTCGCCGGTGGAGAGGCCCAGCGCATCCGGCTGGCCACCCAGATCGGGTCGGGCCTGGTAGGCGTGCTGTACGTCCTCGACGAGCCGTCGATCGGCCTGCACCAGCGCGACAACCAGCGGCTGCTCGACACGCTGATCCGCCTGCGCGACATGGGCAACACGCTGATCGTCGTCGAGCACGACGAGGACACGATCGCCGCCGCCGACTGGGTGGTCGACATCGGCCCCGGCGCGGGCGAGCATGGCGGCCAGGTCGTGGTGTCGGGCACCGTGGAAGACCTGCTGGCCAGCGAGGACTCGCTGACCGGTGCCTACATCTCGGGCCGCAGGAGCATCGACCTGCCCGCCTCCCGGCGCAAGCGCGACTCCAAGCGCAAGCTCGTGGTCAAGGGCGCCCGTGAGCACAACCTCAAGGGCGTCGACGTCGAGTTCCCGCTGGGCGTGTTCACCGCGGTGACCGGTGTGTCGGGCTCGGGCAAGTCCACCCTGGTCAACGACATCCTGTACAACGCCCTGGCCAAGGAGCTCAACGGCGCGAAGACCGTGCCGGGCAGGCACTCCCGGGTCACCGGCACCGACCAGGTCGACAAGGTCGTCCACGTCGACCAGAGCCCGATCGGCCGCACGCCGAGGTCCAACCCCGCGACCTACACCGGGGTGTTCGACCACGTCCGCAAGCTGTTCGCCCAGACCACCGAGGCGAAGATCCGCGGTTACCTTCCGGGCCGGTTCAGCTTCAACGTCAAAGGCGGGCGCTGCGAGGCGTGCTCCGGCGACGGCACCATCAAGATCGAGATGAACTTCCTCCCGGACGTCTACGTCCCTTGTGAGGTCTGCCACGGCGCCCGTTACAACCGGGAGACCCTGGAGGTCCACTACAAGGGCAAGACGATCTCCGAGGTCCTCGACATGTCGATCGAGGAGGCGCTGGAGTTCTTCGACGCCATCCCGGCGATCAAGCGGCACCTGAAGACCCTCAACGACGTCGGCCTCGGGTACGTCCGGCTGGGCCAGCCGGCGACCACCCTGTCCGGCGGCGAGGCGCAGCGGGTCAAGCTCGCGTCCGAGTTGCAGCGGCGCTCCACGGGCCGCACGGTCTACGTGCTCGACGAGCCCACCACCGGCCTCCACTTCGAGGACATCCGTAAGCTGCTCGGCGTGCTCGGCCGCCTGGTCGACAGCGGCAACACGGTCATCGTGATCGAGCACAACCTCGACGTCATCAAGACCGCCGACTGGGTGATCGACATGGGTCCCGAGGGCGGCTCCCGTGGCGGGCTCGTGCTGGCCACCGGTACGCCCGAGCAGGTCGCCCGCATCGAGGACAGTCACACCGGCCGGTTCCTCAGCAAGATCCTCGGAGGCTGACCGCTCTCGTCCCGCACACCACGCCGCCCGGCCCCAAACGGCCACGGGGCCGACGCGGCGTGGCCGGGGCCATGCGAGGGGGGTCCGGCAAGGCCGGGCCGGGCCGGGCCTACGGGCCGGGCTTGGGCAGGCGGGTCGGCCTGCGGGCTTGGGCAGGCGGGGCTGGGCTTACGGACCGGGCTTGGGCAGGAAGGCAGGCCTGTGGCGGGCTTGGCATGGGGTGGATATCAGGTCCGTTTGACCTGCGCGTTATGCATCATTGTTCATACTTCCTGGGTCAATTGTCGCGCCTGCTGAACCAAGCCGGGGCGCGAGCCGTAGCAGAGATAACAGACCTCTAGGAAGGCGAATATGACGGACACGGATACGACACGGCGTGCGGTGATGCTCGGCGCGAGTGGCGCGGGTCTGGCCGTGGTGCTTACCGCGTGCGGCGGATATAACTCGGCGACCTCGGTCGACAACGGAGACTCCGCCGCGGACCCCGCTCCGGCGTCCTCTGCCGGAGACGCCGCGGGCGACGCGGCCGCGGGTGCCGCCGGTCTGGCGAAAACCAGCGACATCCCCACCGGCGGCGGCAAGATCTTCAAGAAGGAGAAGATCGTCGTCACGCAGCCCAAGGACGGCGAGTTCAAGGCGTTCAGCGCCCTCTGCACCCACCAGGGATGTCCGGTCGGGTCTGTCTCCGATGGAACGATCAACTGCCCGTGTCATGGCAGCAAGTTCAACATCGCCGATGGTTCGGTCGCCAACGGCCCGGCGAGCGAGCCCCTGGCCGAGAAGCAGATCAAGGTCGAAGGCGGCTCCATCAGCCTCGCCTGAGGTCTTCTCTCCAGCGAGCTCGCGAACGGGCGGGGGTGAAGG
>NZ_JBFBIK010000212.1:0-5933 GCF_040685555.1 Sphaerisporangium sp. NPDC088356 | reverse complement strand
CACGCCGTGCTCTACACCGTCGGCGCCGACGGTGTAGAGCACGTGCTCCTCGACCCCATGGCGATGGACCCCTCCGGGCTGACCACCATCGACTCCTGGCAGCCCGACAAGGAAGGCCGCCGGCTCGCCTACCAGATCTCGGTGGGCGGCGACGAGGAGTCCCAGCTCCACGTCATCGACGTCGTGAGCGGCGAGCGGGTCGAGGGGCCGATCGACCGCTGCCGCTACTCCCCCATCGCCTGGCTGCCCGGGGGCGAGGCGTTCTACTACGTGCGCAGGCTCCCCGCGAGCGAGGTGCCCGACGGTGAGGACCAATTCCACCGCCGGGTCTACCTGCACCGCCTCGGCACGCCCACCGAGCAGGACGCCATGATCTTCGGCGAGGGGCTGGAGAAGACCAACTACTACGGCGTCTCGGTCTCCAGGGACGGCCGGTGGCTCACGATCTCCGCCTCCCGCGGCACCGCTCCGCGCAACGACCTGTGGATGGCAGATCTGTCCGCCTCCACCCTCGACGCGCCGCAGTTGGTCACCGTCCAGCAGGACGTCGACGCGCAGAGCATGCTCCTGTTCGGCCGTGACGGGCGGCTGTACGTCTTCACCGACCGCGACGCCCCGCGTGCCCGCGTCTGCGTCACCTCCCCCGAGCGTCCCGAGTACGACAGCTGGCGCGACCTCATCCCCGAGGACCCGGAGGCGGTGCTGTCCGACTTCGCGATCCTCGACGACCTCGACCGCCCCGTGATGCTCGTGGCCTGGACACGGCACGCCATCAGCGAGATCTCCATCCACGACCTCGCCGGCGGAGAGAAGATCGGCGAGGTGCCGACCCCCGGGCTCGGCACGATCGGCGGTATCACCGAGCGCCCCGAGGGCGGCCACGAGGCCTGGTTCGGCTACACCGACAACACCACCCCGGCGAGCATCCAGCGCTACGACGCCCGTACCGGCGAGACCACGCTCTGGGCGGCCTCGCCCGGCGCCGTCGAGGTCCCCGAGGTGAACACCGAGCGGGTGGTCTACCACTCCACCGACGGCACCGAGGTCCACATGATCGTGGTCTCCAGGCCGGGCACCGGCCCCCGCCCGACGATCCTTTACGGCTACGGCGGCTTCGGCGTGTCCATGACCCCCGGGTTCTCCTCCTCGATCCTTTCGTGGGTGGAGGCCGGCGGCGTCTACGCGGTCGCGCAGCTGCGCGGCGGCGGCGAGCAGGGCGAGGAGTGGCACCGCGCGGGCATGCTCGGCGACAAGCAGAACGTCTTCGACGACCTGCACGCGGCGGCCGAGCACCTGATCGCCACCGGAGTCACCACGCCCGGGCAGCTCGCGATCTCCGGGGGGTCCAACGGCGGCCTGCTGGTCGGAGCCGCCCTCACCCAGCGGCCCGAGCTGTACGCGGCGGTGGCCTGCTCCGCGCCGCTCCTTGACATGATCCGGTACGAGAAGTTCGGCCTCGGCGCCACCTGGAACGTCGAGTACGGCTCGGCGGACGTTCCGGAGGAGTTCGCCTGGCTGTGGGACTACTCCCCGTACCACCGCGTCCGCGAGGGCGTCGGCTATCCCGCGACGCTGTTCATGGTCTTCGGCTCCGACACCCGGGTGCATCCCCTGCACGCCTGGAAGATGTGCGCCGCGCTCCAGCACGCCCAGGCGGCCGACGACCGGCCCATCCTGCTGCGCAACGAGAGCGAGGTCGGCCACGGGGCCCGGGCGGTCAGCCGCTCGGTCGAGCTCATGGCCGACCAGCTCGCGTTCCTGGCCCAGCACACCGGCCTCGCCCCCTAGACGGCGCCACGGGGCCGGCTCATCGCCGGCGGATCTAGCGGGGGAAGACGATCGTCTTGTGGCCGTCGAGCAGCACCCGCTGCTCGGCGTGCCACCGCACGGCCCGCGACAGCGCCAGGCGCTCCACGTCGCGGCCCATGGCGGCCAGATCGTCGGGTGAGTGGGTGTGGTTGACCCTGGCCACCTCCTGCTCGATGATCGGGCCCTCGTCGAGGTCGGCCGTGACGTAGTGCGCGGTCGCGCCGATCAGCTTCACGCCTCGTGAGTACGCCTGGTGGTACGGCTTGGCGCCCTTGAAGGACGGCAGGAACGAGTGGTGGATGTTGATCACCTTGCCGGACAGCTTGGAGCACAGGTCCTCCGAGAGCACCTGCATGTAGCGGGCCAGCACCACCAGATCGGCGCGATAGTGCTCCACCAGCGTGAGGACCTCCGCCTCCTGGCGCGGCTTGGTCTCGGGAGTCACCGGCAGGTGGTGGTAGTCGATGCCGTACGACTGGGTGAGCGGTCGCAGGTCGGGATGGTTGGAGACGACGGCGACGATGTCGATCTCCAGCAGCCCCGAGCGCATGCGGTAGAGAAGATCGTTGAGGCAGTGGCCGAGCTTGCTCACCATTACGAGCACCCTCGGCCTGACGGCGAGGTCGTGCAGCCGGAACTCCATGGCGAACTCCGGGGCGAGCGCGGTGAAGGCCGCGCGCAGCTCGTCCTCGGGGAGGGCGGCGGTGAACTGCACGCGCATGAAGAAGCGCCCGGCGCCCGGGTCGCCGAACTGCTGGCTCTCGGTGATGTTGCAGCCCCGCGCGGCCAGCAGGCCTGAGACGGCCGCGACCACGCCGGGCCTGTCCGGGCAGGACAAGGTCAGCACGTATTCGGAGCTCACCGAACCACTCACCCCTTCGCTCACGTTGAGGCAGGTTACCGCTCAACGGCGGCCTCGCGATCCCTCCTTCCACAGGTTGGTCCGGCCACTTCACGGGCGTCCGGCGCCGAGGGCGTGACCTGGGGATGGATGTGATCACCTTTGACGGCATTACGGTGGGCCGACGGTACGGAGACGCAATGCATTTGCGCCTGTTGCCCCCTGTTGACCTGGCGCTTCATAGCCTCTATGACGTGAAATGGGTCGACAGCAGAGGATTTGAGGTCGAGGCACTGGTCCTCGGCAACCAACCCTGGCTGCGCGTGCGCAGGGGGCACGATTACGTGGCCTACTACACGGACGTCACCGAGCTCTCCCGGCATCTGGACCTGACCGATCTCGTGGTCACCGACTGACCCACCGCCATCACGGCGGTGCTCTGCCGGACCTACGAGGACGGGAAGTACAGTGGCGCCCGGACGAGCGGAGAGGAGCCGGCGGGTGCTCAAATGGGACACATTGTCACCGGAGGAAAAGCGAGCGGCGGTCGCACTGGCCGCGATGCTCCCCGGGTACGTCAACGCCGTCTTCGTGGCCGAGCACCTGGCGGAGGCGATCGCCTGGCAGCGCGGCGAGCTGACCGACGAGCAGTTGATGGAGCTGACGGGCTGGACGTTCAACGCGACCCCGGAGGAGTACGCCGACATGGCGCTCAGGTCCGCCGAGGAGGCGGGCATCGACCCGGTGGAGTGGCTGGACGCGATGAAGGGCGCCTACGAGGAGCAGCGTGCCATCGCCGCTGAGCTGCAGGAACAGAGCATGCACCAGACCGCTCGCCGCCCCGACGAGTTCTGGCGGATCGTCAACGCCAACACCTGGCCGGAAGACTTCGACGAGCCGCTGAGCCCGGAGCCCCCCGAGCCCCCGAAGAAGCCCGAGGAGCCCGAGGCGTAGGCGTTCTTCCGTGCCCACCGGTTCGGCCCGGCGCGGTGATCCCCGGCCACGCGCGGCCCCGACGTACCAGGAATTCGGTGACGATGATCAGTGACCGGCCCGCCGCCCGGGTGGTCTGCGTGGACGGCGAAGGCCGGATCCTGCTCATGCACTGGCGCGACCTCGTCAGCGGAGTGGTCTTCTGGGAGCCGCCGGGCGGTGGCATCGACCCCGGCGAGACCCCGCTGGAGGCCGCCCGGCGGGAGCTGTACGAGGAGACCGGCCTACCCGGCGACACGGTGACCGACATGTGGGTCCCTGTGGAGCGGGACTACCACTGGCTCGGCGTCCACTACGTGAAGGTCGAGCCGTTCTATCTCGCCCGCTTCGCCGGGACCCCCGAGATCGTCCCGGAGACGCTGACCGACGAGGAGCGGGACACCTTTCTCGGCCACGCGTGGTTCACCCCCGCCGAGCTGGCGGCTCTTCCCGACCCGGTCGAGCCGCCGGCCATTGCCGAGGTGATCGCCCTCCTCCTCCAGGAGTGATCTCAGCCCGCTTCGTGGAGGGCCTTGACCACGTCCGGGTCCCCGGGACCCAGGGCATGGGCGCGGCGCAGGTCGTCCAGGGCTTCGGCGAGCCTGCCGAGGCCCCTGAGCGCGGTCGCCCGGTTGAAGTAGAGGGCCGCGTCCTCGCCCAGAGCTATCGCGTGCGTGAGGTCCGCGACGGCTCCCTGGAGGTCGTCCGTCTCGTACCTCAGGCTCGCGCGGCCGGCCCAGGCCGGCACGAGGCTAGGGGCCCCGGTGAGCGCCACGTCGAACGCCGCCATCGCCTCCTCGTAGCGCCCCGCGGAGGTCTCCAGCTGGCCGAGCACGCATGACAGGTGAGGGTTGCCGGGGGCGAGGGCCAGCCCCGCGTCCACGTCGGCCCTGGCCTGCTCGTCGAGCCCGAACTCCACGAGCAGGCCGGCCCGGTTTATGTAGGCGTCCAGGTAGCCCGGATCGAGCTCCAGCACGTGGTCCAGGTCGGCCTTGGCCGCTTCGAGATCGCCCGTGGCGAGCAGGAGCTGAGCGCGGTTGTAGTACCCCTCCGGGAGCGGCGGGCTCAGGCGCAGCGCCGCCTCGTAGTCGGCCAGCGCCGCGTCCGGCCGTCCCATCTGGAACAGCAGGTTGCCCCGGTCCAGGTGATAGTCGGGGTAGGCGGGGTCGATCGCGATCGCGGCGTCCAGGTCGGCCAGCGCCTCCTGGGGATTTCCCAGCACTCCGAGGAGCTGCGCGCGGTTCGCCCGCAGGACCATGCGGTGGATCAGGTGCCGTTCCGGCGGAAGGTCGGTGTCCGCGAGCTTGATCGCCGACTCCACCAGGGTCAGCGCCCTGTCGGCGTGGCCGCCGCGCATCTCGATGAGGGCCTTGCCGTTGAGGTCGAAGCCCAGCTTGAAGGCGCGGACGCAGGGGTCGGGCAGCAGGGCGGAGATGGCGACGGCCTCGTTGATCCAGCCCTGGGCCCGGCCGAGGTCGCGCCTGGCGGGGTCGGGGTGGCGCGCGTCCAGCATGGCGGTCCCGTAGGCCGAGGCCGAGTGCACTTCCGCGTCCACGCTGGTGCGGCGGGCCCGCTCGTACAGCTCCCGCGCCTCTTCCCTGCGGCCCAGCCCGGCCAGAGCCGTCGCCGTCCCCTGGATGAGGTTCCACCAGCGGCCGGCGTCCGGAGCGCACAGACCCAGGCCGCGCAGGCCGAAGTCGGCCGCCGCCTCCAGGAACCCCTCGCGCATGCAGTGGTCGAGCGCGGCCCAGAGCGCCTCGACCCCGGCGCCAGACGGGTCGCTTCCGTGCTCCCGATGGTAGGGAATCGCTCCGAAGGACCAGTGCGGTCGCCCTGTGGCGGCCAGCTCGCCGGCTCGCCGGTCGTGCATCCGGGCCCGCTCGGCGGACTGCAGCGCCCGGTACGCGGCGATCGCCCGGGGGTCGTCAAGCGTGCCGTCGGAGGCGACATAACGGACCGCGAGGTTTTCCGGTTCCCCCAAAGTTGTCAATTCGGACTTAATGCTCCGACCGCGAAAGGAATCAGGTGCCGCTTTACTGGCAAACACCACAATTGTCAAACATTCGGGGTCGAAACGGCGTACAAGCGTGGCGAGGAGTTCGCGATCGGTCTCGTCGGCCTCATCAACGTTGTCGACGACGATTGCCCCGGGCGCGACCCCGCAGTCACGGATGAATTCGGTGATTCCATTGGCAATCCGCAGAGTGCGGCGGGGCGCGGGCACGAGGATGCGCTCCTCCTCGGGAAGGCGCGCGTCGAGGGCGGCGCGGCGGGCGGGCACCCGATCGTGAAGATCGGGTGCCGCCCCACG
>NZ_JBFBIK010000211.1:0-5960 GCF_040685555.1 Sphaerisporangium sp. NPDC088356 | reverse complement strand
TCTCCGGCCGAACCCCCTCATGCCACATCGAACTCACTCCACGCCGGGGCCGTGGCCGCTCGGGCAGCCATGATTCGGTTTTCGTAGTGGAGTCGGAACCAGACCGGGTCGTACGGCGATGAGAACCCCGATCAGCCCCAATATGACTCCACTGGCTGTGAAGAAACGCGCAACCTCTGGAGGTTGTCCGCGTACCCCCTCCAAGATCGAGGAGTTACCTATGATCCGATACCGTGCCGACTCCGGAATATCCGGATCCACAACCGGCCACTCTTAGACGACGATGTAGGCGCGGATGCGCGGCGGGGCATTATCGATCGCGCGCACACACTCGCCCGCCAACTCCAGCCGGTTCAGATTCCGCACCGCGCCAAGCACGTGCGTGGAATCGGTGCGCTGCTTGCCACCAGCATTGACCAGACCCCGCTCAGTCAGGTGGGCCAGCAGCTCCTCCAGCGCCCGCTCCTCCAGCCCATGGGCGGCCACCGGGCACGAAACTCGGACAACACCGTGAAGTCGAACCCGGGATCGTCCAACTCCAGGCCCAAGCCGTAGTTCCAGTCGATCCGTCCCCGGACCGCGTCAGCGGCCTGCCGATCGGTCAAGTCCTCGGCGAACTGCAAGACCGTCACCAGCGCCGGCATCCCCGGAGAGTCGGCTGGAGCCCCTCGGACACCGAAAGCGCCGGCGAACTGCTCGTCGGCGAACACCTCACCCAGTTGGTCACGCACCATCATCGGCAGGCTGCCCTTAGGAAACGCCGCCCGCGCCACCCGCGCGGTCGCCTCGGGCACCTGCGGCCACGACCGCGGCTGCATCGACACCACGAACCCCATCCTGCAGCCGTCGAGGGGAAGGTCACGGCCTGCAAAGACGATCTTTCACCTGGTTACCCTCCTCCACCGAGAAGCCCCACGGCGTGGCACGAGAATTCGGCAACAGGGTCACCGGCCAGCGCTGCGGCCACGGGCCGGAGCTGCGCTCCTGCAAGGGACGCGAGTAGTGCGGCGCCTGGCCGAGCTGTGTTGACGAAAACGGCATGCGGAGGACCAATTATCTCGGTGCCTCCGCTGCCTCCGCTGCCTCTGCGCCGGTTCCGGTCAGCCCGCGATGAAGCGCCAGCCTTCGGTGACGGTCGGAGCGTTGGTGGTGCCCCGCTGGGTTCCCCGGTCGAAGCACTTCTCGCGCGGTCGGTTTGCGTTCGCCGGGGAGGAGAACACCGTCTGGACGTCGTAGACCACGTCGTACGCCTGCAAACCGTACTGCCCGGTCACCCGGCTGTGCGGGGGGACGACGAGGCTGGCGTTCACACCGATGGCGGTGGTCCGTTCCTGCACGATCTGCGTGCTGACATTGGTCTGCAGATATTTGGTCAGCTCGGCCGTCGCGCCCACTGTGACGCTGATCCGCCAGGTTCGTGACTGCGATGAGCTGAACGTCGCATTGATCGGCGTGTCAAGGGTGTTGTCCACGATACGGGCGTCACTCACGTTGAACGTCGAGGCGGTGGAAACCGCGGTGTATCGGTACCCCGCTAAATACGGGGTGCGGCCGTAGAACGCCAGTTGCCAAACGATAGTGGGGTCGGTAGGGCAGGAAATCTGCGGACCAGGTCCGTCAGCGTGCGCGACACCCGGTGTTACGGTCACACCTAGACCTGAGATCAGGGCCGTGAGCACCGTGAACGCGGTGAGTCTTCTACGTCGTCCGTTTAGTTTTCTGGCCGCTCCCCGCCGGTCGTGCGCTCTGCTTCGAATGCCGGCCAATCTCCACCTCCATGCGACTTGAGTTCAGCCCGGTCCACAAGCGTGGCCGCTTCTTCCACCCGGCGCGCTGCCGAGCCGCTTACGAGTGCTGCATTGAGAGGTACAAACGCATACTTTGATTGCTGTCCGGGCACCTGTCAACAGTCGGGATAGCGCCCGGCCACTCGGGTCTTCGGTGTCTTTATCCAGGCGATGGAAAAGGGCACCTAATGAAGGAGCGGTCCGCAGCGGGGAGTCTCACCTGGTGGGGATGGTGCGCTGTTCCAAGGAGAAGCTCCCGGGGGACTTATGTGTGACTGTGACGCGGAGCCATGGGTGGAGGTGTCGCCGAAAGTTTCCACGTGGGTGAGGTTGAGGACGCCGGCGAGCTTCCTGGATGTGCTCGTCGCCGTGGACGAGGAGGACGGGCATGCCGTACGCGCGGGAGAGTTCGACGACGCGGGCGCGGATGTCGGTGAAGTTCGGGTCGGTGTCCGCGGGCTTGGCCTGCATCATGATGGTGACGCCGAAGGCTTTGGTGCGGCGGGCGATGGCGAAGGTGGTGTCGATCCAGTCGAGGTGCGGCGGCCTTGCGGCCTCGAACTCGGCCAGGCGTGAGGCGGACTGGTCGCCGCCGGGGAGCCGGCTCCAGGCCTGCGTTCCGCAGCGCGCTCCCGCAGTTCCTCGGGGTAGTTGCGAGGTGGTGCCACGAAGACTTCCCTTCTCGATCTGAACGATCAGACCAGGTTCGAAAGTCTCCGGCGAAGCGGGGAAATTACACGTCGGGTCCAGGCGAAGTGGCCTGGACCCGACGTCTGCCATCGGCTAGTGGGTGGTCATGCCCTGGTCCATCTCTGGGTGGCCTGGCCGTTGCAGGTGGCGATGGTCACGCCGGAGGTGTTGCCGGTGCCGGTGGCGTTGAGGCAGAGGTTGTTGGCGCCGTTGGTGATGGTGCCGCTGGAGGTGAAGGTCCACTGCTGGTTGCTGTTGGTGTGGCAGTCCCACAGTTGCACGCGGGTGCCGGAGCCGGCGTTGGTCGGGGAGTCCAGGCACTTGCCGAGGATTTCCAGCCGGCCGGAGTTGTAGGTGAAGCGCTGGTTGGCGTTGGTGTGGCAGTCGTATACCTGGAGCTGGGTGCCGTTGGCGGTGGCGCTGTTGGGCGAGTCGACGCAGCGGCCGGCGCCCTCGTTACGCAGACGGAAGTCGGTCCCGGGGGTCGGGGTGACGGTCGGCGTCGGGGTGACGGTCGGGGTGACGGACGGCGTGGGGGTGACGGTCGGGGTGACGGACGGCGTGGGGGTGGGAGTGGGGGTCGTGGTGCTCCCGAACTGAGAGATGAACTTCCACACTTCGCCCTTGGTCCAGGTCTGGGCGCCGTTCTCGGTGTAGGTCCCGTCCACCGGGGCGGGCGTGTGGCCGTTGTCGAAGGCGGCCCAGACGACCGGGTATCCGGCGCGGCATCCGGAGTAGGCGGTGACGATGTGCGACCGGCTGCCGGAGGCGGGCTCGGGCGGGTTCTGCGCGGTGCAGCCGTTGTTACGCACGAATGTGTCGCGCAGCGCTCGTCCTTGCGAGATGTTCAGGACGCTGTCGGTGATGCCGTGCAGACCCATGTAGGCGATGGGCTGGGTGCCGCCGCTGCATCCGCTGAGCTGCGCGCCGGAGAACACCGCGACCGCGCGGAAGACCGTCGCGCGGCTGCATGCGAGGGAGAAGCTCATGCTGCCGCCGTAGCTCCATCCCATGGCGAAACGCAGCGAGGGATCGACGCAGAGGTCCGACTCGACCTGCCGCATGATGTCGTCGATGAAGGTGACATCCTCGCCGTTGGAGTTCGCCCAGCCGTTGTTGAAGCCCTGCGGCGCGACGAAGATCGCGGTGTTGTTGGACAGCTGCCGCTGTCCGTAGTAGGACCAGGAGGCCCCGCTGCTTCCGCCCGAGTCGACGTCGTTCATGGTGCCGTTCAGCCAGTGGAGGCCGAAGATCAGGCGGTAGGGGTTGTTGTTGTTGTAGTTGGAGGGAATCCGCAGAATGTAGGTGCGGTTCTTGCCGCTGGTCGTGATGTTTCGCGTTCCGCTGGTCAGCGTCGGGTTCTTTCCGCATCCCGCGGTTCCCGCGAGCGCGGCGGCGGTGCCTGCCGAGGCTTTTGTGCTGCTGCTGCTCATCGCCGCGTGCCCCGTCGCCAGGACTACAGCCGCCGCGAGCGCCACGGCCCCAAGGATGGACCTATGCTTCAACATTTGCGATTCCCTCTGGCCGTACGGACCGGGCCGATGTCAAAAACATGTTCTGCGTTCCTCTCATCAGCGGCATCGAATGCCCGGTGCTGTGAAACCGGAACCGAGGTATGAGCGCTAGCATTCAGCAGAGGGTTATCGGTACGCCGCTTACGTGCTGTAAAGGTGTGGTGTGAGGGAGCAAATACGACCCGATTGCGGATGTCAAGTAGCTTGACTCCCGGCCCGGGACGCCGGTCCTGCGGGGTGCTCCTCTACGCGTGCTGACCAGGGAATGTGCACGGCTGCATCTGGCGCACAGGATGAAACTTTCGTAGTGAACAGGTCGATCGCGTGCCGGGCGGAGGGCGGGTGGCTGCCGACTATGATCATGGGATGCCGTCGTCACGTGCTATTGCGCCCCACCCAGAAGTTTTGGCGGAATTCCGATAGTTTCGACCCGGGATCGGCCAATCCCGGGTCGCGTGGGTCGGGGACTGCGGGGCTTACACCCCGGACTGCGGGCAGCTCTCGTGCCTCACCATCGACCACAACCTGGCCGAGCAACTCGCGGTGTGGGGCTATCAGGGCGCCGTCACTGTCACCAGATCCTGGAGAGTGCGCCAGAACCACCGCACTTGGCCATTGACATCCCGGCTAGCATTCGGCTATGGCCCTCCCCCGGAGCACTCGCCAGGCCCTGGTATACAGCGCAACATTCAGTATCGCCAGTTCCATAGGCATGATCGTGCGGCACCTCATCGACCATGGCAGCATTCCCGCTGCTCTTACTGAAGGTGCCTGGATCCTGATCCTCGTTTTCCCCTTTCTCTTCGCAGTGCTCTACCTGGTCTCGCGAGTACGTAGATCGAGAGAAGAGTCGAAGGTCACTCCTCCGTTTTAGGACTCCACTACTCCGAGATCGGCGCGCCCCTCGCGATCGGCTTATGGAGCCTCGGGGCCGGAGGGAGTGATCCCGTCCTCCTCGCTGATCGAGTGTCCCGGTTGAGGCCACCGAGTCAAGGGCGCCTGCGGCGTCGCTACGCGATCAACTTCGTTGACCCTCGATACGGCGGCCTCGCCCCGGGGGATCGACAGCTACGAGGAGGACGGGGGAGAACCAGGCGACGGGCGGGCTACTGCCGCGCGTACTGCAACAGCCCTATAGAACCACTCACGATCACGACCCGCCGGCACCATCCCGGAGCAGGAGGTCGTGCCCGCCGTCGGTGATCCCATGACCGGCGCCGATTCGGTGCTGGGCGTGCCCGGCGGCAACGGCGCGAGCGGTCTGGGCAGTGACAGCGTGCTGTCCGAGCGCAAAACGGACGGGACCAGCGCGTGGAACATGCCGCGCTGGTTCCCCGGCGAGTGCAACGCCACCCTGACGGCGCGTCACAACTGGTTCTGGCAACCCGGCGAGACCTGGAGACCTGCGAGCGAACTGCTCGAGATGTACTACGCGTCGCCGCGCACGCGCGGCCGCAGGCGGATGGTGCGCCTGTGGCCGCGCTACCCAAGGAGCTACCCAAGGATCAGTTGCGCAGACTCCATTGCTGGTTGGCCTGGCCGTTGCAGGCCCAAAGGATGATCTTCGTGCCGTTGGCGGTGCCGCCGCCGTACGCGTCGAGGCACAGTCCGGACTGCACGCCGGTGATCGTGCCGTTCGAGTTGAGGTTCCACTGCTGGTTGGACTGGCCGTTGCAGTCCCAGATGTCCACCTGGGTGCCGTTGCTCGTTCCGTGGCCGTAGGCGTCCAGGCACTTGCCGCCGTAGACCGTGAGTTCCTTGGCGGAGGTGAGCGTCCACTGCTGGTTGGGGCCGCCGTTGCAGTCCCACAGTTGGACCTGGGTGCCGTTGACGGTGGAGAGGTTGGGGACGTCCACACACCGGCCCGACTGCGCGCCCGCGAGCTGCTGGTTGCCGCTGCTCGACCCCGATGTCGAGTAGCCGGCGGCGACGATGTTGGCCTGGACGGCGTTCTCGGTGGCGTCGGTGG
>NZ_JBFBIK010000210.1:0-5999 GCF_040685555.1 Sphaerisporangium sp. NPDC088356 | reverse complement strand
CGCCGCGACGTCCTTGGTGCCGCTGCCGAAGCGCTTGCCGAGCGTGCGGAAGTTCGGCTTGACGGTGAAGGAGACCAGGTCGGCGGAGAACGACGACAGGTCCTCCAGCGCCTGCACGTTCAGCTCGTCGGCGATCAGCTCGCGCAGCGAGCCGGGCAGGGACGCCCAGCGGGAGGCGCCGATGAGCGCCCGCCCGAGAGGCTGGCGGGTCTTGACGCCGCTCGACGCGCGCGCCGACCTGCCGAGCTCCACCAGGCGGCGTACCAGGGCCATCTGCTCCGACAGGCCCGGGTCGAGCAGCTGCTGGTTCACCTCGGGCCACGTGGACAGGTGCACCGAGGAGGGCGCCTCGGGGGTGCGCAGCACGTCCCACACGTAGTCGGTGAGGAACGGCACCAGTGGCGCCATCAGCCGCGTCACCGTCTCCAGGGACTCGTACAGCGTGGCGAACGCCGAGACGTCGCCCGACCAGAACCGGCGCCGTGACCTGCGGACGTACCAGTTGGAAAGGTCGTCGAGGAACTCGGTCAGCCGCCGCCCGGCCCGCGTGGTGTCGAACGTCTCCAGCGCCTCGGTGACGTCGGACACGGTGCGGTTGAGCTCCGTCAGCGCCCAGCGGTCGATCAGCGGGCGGTCGGCGTACGCGGGGGCCTCGGCCAGCCGCGCGGGCGACCACGACTCGGCGTTGGCGTAGAGCGTGAAGAAGGAGGTCGTGTTCCAGTAGGTCAGCAGGACCTTCCTGACGATCTCCTCCAGGGTGCCGTGGCCGACCCGGCGCGGCGCCCACGGGGAGCCCGAGGTCGCCATGAACCAGCGCAGCGCGTCGGCGCCGTGCTCGTTCATCAGCGGGATCGGCTGCAGCACGTTGCCGAGGTGCTTGCTCATCTTGCGGCCGTCCTCGGCGAGGATCAGGCCGAGGCACAGCACGTTCTCGTACGCCGACCGGTCGAACACCAGCGTGCCGACGGTCATCATCGAGTAGAACCAGCCACGGGTCTGGTCCAGGGCCTCGCAGATGAACTGCCCGGGGTAGGACTTCTCGAAGACGTCGTTGTTGACGTGCGGAGCGCCCCACTGGGCGAACGGCATGGCGCCGGAGTCGTACCAGGCGTCGATGACGTCGGGCACTCGGCGGGCCTCGGCGCCGCAGGTCGGGCACGCGAAGGTCACGTCGTCGACGAACGGCCGGTGCGGGTCGAGGGCCGACAGGTCGAGCCCGGCGTGCTCACCCAGCTCCTTCAGCGACCCGACGCAGGTCACGTGGGACTCGTCGGCCGAGCACACCCACAGCGGCAGCGGCGTCCCCCAGTAACGCGACCGGGACAGGGCCCAGTCGACGTTGTTGCGGAGCCACTCGCCGTAGCGGCCCTCCTTGATCGTGGCCGGGAACCAGTTGGTCCGCTCGTTCTCGGCGAGCAGCCGGTCCTTGATCCGGGTGGTGCGGATGTACCAGGAGGGGAGCGCGTAGTAGAGCAGCGGCGTGTGGCACCGCCAGCAGTGCGGGTAGCTGTGCTCGAAGTGGCTGCCGCGGAAGAGCAGGCCACGGGCCCGCAGGTCCTCGGTGAGGCCCTCGTCGGCGTCCTTGAAGAACTGGCCGCCGACCTGCGGCACGCTCGCCAGGAAGCGCCCGTCGGGGCCGATCGGGTTGACCACCGGCAGGCCGTACCGCTTGCAGGTCGTCATGTCGTCGGCGCCGAACGCCGGGGCCTGGTGGACCAGGCCGGTGCCGTCCTCGACGGTGACGTAGTCGGCCAGCACCACGTAGTGGGCCCCGGGGATGTCGACCAGCTCGAACGGCCGGGAGTACGGCGTGTGCTCCAGCTCGGAGCCCTGGAGGCGGTCGGTGACCGTCCAGCCCTCGCCGAGCGCGCTCTCGACCAGCGGCTCGGCCACGATGACCGGCCGCTCGCCGTCCTTGGCCGCGACGACGTACGTCACGCCGGGGTGGACGGCCACGGCGGTGTTGGACACCAGCGTCCACGGCGTGGTGGTCCAGATGAGCAGGTCGGTGCCCTCGAAGCGGCCGGAGGTCACCGGCATCCGCACGTAGACCGACGGGCTGGAGACGTTCTCGTACCCGCCGGGCTGGCCGAGCTCGTGGTCGGACAGGCCGGTGCCGCAGCGCGGGCAGTACGGAGTGATGCGGAAGTCGCGGAACAGCAGGTCCTTGTCCCAGATGACCTTCAGCGACCACCAGACGGCCTCGACGTAGGAGGGGTCCATCGTGCGGTAGGCCTGGGACATGTCGACCCAGTAGCCCATCCGCTCGGTCATCTCCTCGAAGGCGTCCACGTGGCGCCGCACCGACTCGCGGCAGCGCTCGTTGAACTCGGCGATGCCGTACGCCTCGATCTCGGGTTTGCCGGACAGGCCCAGCTCCCGCTCGACGGCGACCTCGACGGGCAGGCCGTGGCAGTCCCAGCCGGCCTTGCGGGGGACGTTGAACCCGCGCATCGACTTGTAGCGGGGGAAGACGTCCTTGAAGACACGCGCCTCGATGTGGTGCACGCCGGGCATGCCGTTGGCGGTGGGAGGCCCTTCGAAGAAGATCCAGGACGGGCCGTCCGCGTTCTGTTCGAGCGAGCGTTCGAAGACCTTGCCGTCACGCCAGCGGTCGAGCACCTCCGCCTCGAAGGCGGGCAGGTCGACCTGCGCGGGGAGCGGGCGGAAGTAGGGTGCGGACATCGTAGGGGCATACCTCCACGCGAGCGTTTCTCCATGGCGTGGAGGGACGAGGCCGACGGCCCCGCGGTACCACCCTCCTTGGCCCCCTCCGGAGAAGCTTTCCCGAAAAGAGGCCCACTCTTGTCATCGCTGCCGGTTCTACTGGGCCGCGCAGCCGTCGGGCTGATCGCTGCCGTTCCTCCGGCGGCTCCGGGGTGATCTTCCCTCCGGCTCTCGCCCCGGGCTCACACCATCCCCGGGTCGCTCGTGCGAGTAGGGCACGGAGGTACTCGTCCCCATCAACGCCTTGCAAACTAAAACGATATCTCACTCCGGGGAGAGCGCCGACCCATTTATGCGGTGGCCGCCGGTGCACGGCCGGCCGCCGCGCGCGAATCCGCGGCCGGTGCTTACGGCGGCGGCGCGATCGGCCGGACGCGAACACCCGGGCGCCGGACGGAAAGGCCGACGGCGGCGGTGCTGAGCGAGGTCGGCGCCGCCTTCGACGTGCGGCTCGCGGAGGTACGCCTGGTAAGTGGACCGACAAGCATGGATAAGATCCTGGAGATCATCGGTAATGAGCAGGAATTGACCGAAAGGGCTGCGCTGTTACTGATGACGTAAACGGTCGGCGCGTCGTTTGTTCTTCCGATATGGCCGACCTATGCTTCCCGCACTGCTCATCAGGCGATCGGCGAGGAGGCCTTCATGGCCGGTATGACGCGTGCGGCGAAGACCACCACCGAAACGGGTATCAGCGCCGGGTGGACCGACGGGGAGCTGTCCGAGGTCCGCGGACGCCTCCAGGGCGAGATCGAAGAGCTCAACGCCGAGGTCGCCCGGTCCGAGTCGCAGATCGCTTCGGGGGACATCAGCGACACCGCGGGGGACGACCAGGCGGACGCGGGCGCCAAGACCTATGAGCGGGAACGCGAGATCGCCCTTACCCTGAATGCGCGAGATCTGGTCGCGCAGAACGAGCGGGCGCTCGCCCGCATCGACGCAGGAACATACGGAGTGTGCGAATCGTGCCACAAGCCGATCGGCAAGGAACGCCTCCAGGCGTTCCCGAGGGCGACGCTATGCGTGTCGTGCAAGCAGCGGGAGGAGCGTCGCTGAACGCATCGCCGGAGACCACCGACGGGCCGGAGCCGCTGCGCGCCAAGCGCATCGGCGCCCTCGCGGTGGTGGCGGTGCTCATCTACGTGCTCGACCTAGCCAGCAAGACCCTTGTGGTGAAGTTCCTGGAGGGCGGGGAGCCGGTTCGCGTGATCGGCGACCTGCTCCGGCTGCGGGTGATCCGCAACTCGGGAGCGGCGTTCAGCATCGGCACCGGCATGACGATCATCTTCACGGTGATCGCGGCCGGTGTGGTCGTCGCCATCCTGCGCACGGCGCGCCAGCTCCGCAGCGTCCCGTGGGCGATCACCCTGGGGCTGCTGCTCGGCGGCGCCGTCGGCAACCTCACCGACCGCGTCTTCCGCTCTCCCGCCCTGTTCCAGGGACACGTCGTCGACTGGATCGAGGCCTTCCCCGTCACGCACTTCCCGGTGTTCAACATCGCCGACTCGGCGATCGTCTGCGGCGGCATCCTCGCGGTCTTCCTCGCCTGGCGGGGCTACCAGGTCGACGGGTCCCGCGTGGGGGACGAGCACACCGCGCAGCAGGGCGACAAGGTCGAGCAGGGCGAGCGTGGAGATGAGCGGCATGGGTGAACAGCGCAGCCTTCCGGTGCCCGACGGGCTGGAGGGGGAGCGCCTGGACGCCGCGCTGGCGCGGCTGTTCGGCTTCTCCCGCACCCGCGCGGCCGAGCTCATCTCGGCGGGTGACGTCCAGGTCGACGGCTCGGCCGCGGCCAAGTCCGACCGGGTGCACGCGGGCGCGTGGCTCGAGGTCGTGATCCCCCCGCCGCCCACCATGCCCACACCGGTCGCCGAGCCCGTCCCCGGCATGAGCGTCCTGTACGAGGACGACGACATCATCGTGATCGACAAGCCGATCGGCGTCGCGGCGCATCCCACCGTGGGCTGGACCGGCCCGACCGTCCTTGGAGGCCTGCTGGGCGCCGGGCACCGGGTGGCGACCAGCGGCGCGGCCGAGCGCCAGGGCATCGTCCACCGCCTCGACGCCAACACCACCGGGGTCATGGCGGTCGCCAAGAGCGAGATGGCCTACTCCCGGCTCAAGCGGGCCTTCAAGGAGCGCACGGTCGAGAAGCACTACCACGCGCTCGTCCAGGGGCATCCAGACCCGCTGCGCGGCACCGTGGACGCCCCCATCGACCGGCACCCCTCCGGCGACGGCAGGTTCGCGGTCGTGGCGGGGGGCAAGCCGTCGATCACGCACTACGACACCATCGAGGCGTTCCGGGCGGCGTCGCTGCTCGACGTCAAGCTGGAGACGGGCCGCACCCACCAGATCCGGGTCCACATGTCGGCCATGCGCCACCCCTGCGTCGGAGACCTGGCCTACGGCGCCGATCCCACGCTCGCGGCCCGGCTGGGCGTGACCCGCCAGTGGCTGCACGCGGTCTCGCTGGCGTTCGACCACCCGGCGAGCGGCGAGTGGGTCACCTTCACCAGCGACTATCCCGAGGAGCTCGCCAGGGCTCTCGACCGTGTCCGCGCCGAATCCTGACCGGGGGACGAGCCGGAGCCGTAAGGCCGGCGCGGGGGGCTACACCCCCGGCACGGGGATGCCGTGGTCGATGACGGCGCGGCCGTCGTTCTGACGCGGGTCGCCCCGGCTGTCGCCTTGGTCTCCGCCGCCCTTGTCGCCGCGCGGATCGGCCTCGCCCTCGCCGGGCGGTATGACGTTGTCGGCGGGCTTGTCGGTCTTCTTGGGCTTGGTGGGCTCCGGCGTCGGACGGGACGAGGGCTTGCCCTTGTCCTTGGTCTTCTCCGGCTTGGGACTCTTCCTGGCGGGCGCCGTGCGCTGACCACCTGTGGCGGAGGAGACAGGCCTCCTGGAAGGCGGATTCTGGTCGCGCTGCTGGTAGGTCTCCTGCGGCGTCTGCCGGCTCACCGGCTCGGTCGAGGGCGTCACCGACACCGTCACCCGCACGGTCGGGGAGGTCACCGGCGTCTGCGCCGTGCCCGCCGACCGCGCGGTCACCCACGCCAGGCCGCCGGCCACCAGGCCGACGGAGACGATCAGCGCGGTGAGCCCGGCCAGCGCGATGCCACGTCCCCCGGCGCCCGGACGTGCCTGCGGGGGCACCGCTCCGGGCGCGGTGATGGCCGCCGGTACCGGCGTGGGGTCGGCGGCGGGCGCGGGGACCGGCGCCGGGAGCGGCGTGGGCGGGAGGATGGCGGGAGCCGTCGGCTCGGGCTGGA
>NZ_JBFBIK010000209.1:0-6204 GCF_040685555.1 Sphaerisporangium sp. NPDC088356 | reverse complement strand
CGAACTCCACCCGCTCCGCCGGCACCACCTGGGACTCCTACAGCCGCACCGCCGGTACCACCTGGGACAGCTACTCCCGCACCCCCGGCACCACCTGGGACTAAGAATAAAAACGCGCTGAAACCCTCAACACTTCTGAAAACAACTAAAGGCACCTCCGCCCCGAACAGCGGACAAGAAAGCACATGAACAGGCTCTGCCAAGCCGACTAAGACCATCACCTGCGTTCAAGACGATGGCATCGGCGAGCATCGAAGCCCCAGACATCGAAAGCGGCCAGGTCAACGCCGAGACATCCCTCTCAGGCCCGACCGGCCAGATCGCCACCAGCGCCCAGAGGTCCCCGCCACACGCGGCTCGCCGCCGGTATCCGGGCATGCCCGGACTCGGCCCCCGATTGACCACGACGGCCTCATGTCCGCCGAGCGAAGCCACCCAAGCTTCAGTCAGCCGTTCTCCTCGGCGGGACGAACCAGAGTAAGTGATCTCCGTAGGGGGCGTAGCGTGAGGGTTTCCGAACAAGCCTGTATGACCTAGGAGGGTCTGTATGGCGAAGACCCCGATGCCCCGGACCTAGTAATGTATTTGACAACCTCGCGTCGCACTCTTCTTGTGTGGTGAAGACCATACGGTTCTGCGACTCATTCTTCAGCGCACCGAAGAACGATTCCGCCAGGGCATTGTCATAACAGACGCCAGTCCGGCCGACGGACTGGCGTGTTCCCATTTCCTTGAGTTTCTTGGCGAAGTCATACGACGTGTAGTTGCTCTCGTACGTAAGCTGAGGGTGTGTCCCCCGCACTGGTCCTGCTCGACGGCGTCCACTGGCGGGGTGCGCGCGTGGTCGGCGATCGCGCGCACACCCTGCTGGCCGTGCTCGCCATGCACGGGCGTGCCGGGGTCAGTGACGAGCGCCTGGTCGAGGAGTTATGGCCCGACGAGGCGCCGGCCAACCCGACGAAGGCGCTGCAGGTGGTCGTCTCACGGACCAGGGCGGCGACCGGCGCCGACGTCGTGGTGCGGATCCCGCGTGGTTACCGGCTCGGGCTGCCCGCGACTCAGGTTGACGCGCTGCTGCTTGGCGCGCTGGTGGAGCAGGCGCGGGCCGCACTGGGCGAGGGCGACATGGCGCTCGCGCGTCGCCGCGCCGAAGAGGCCATAAGTCTCCTGCCCGGCGGCTTGGACGGCGCCACGGGCGCACTCGCTGAGCTGAGGGGCGTCGCTGCAAGGTGGGTGGCCGAGGCGCGATGGGTGGCGGCGATCGCGCGGGGCCGGAGCGGCGCTCACGAGGGCGCACTGCCGCTGCTGGAGGAGGCCGCGGCCGATCGGCCACATGACGAGGAACTTCTTGCCTGCCTGCTGCGCAGCGAGGCCGCCGTACGAGGTGCCGCCGCCGCTCTGGAGCGTTACGAGCGGTATCGCGCGGGCCTGGCCGCGCGGCTCGGCACTGGACCAGGGCCTGAGCTCGCCCGCGTGTACGCCGAACTCCTCGTCGCCGATCGGCCGGTACGTGAGGGCATCCTGTTCGACGGTTCCTCGCTGCTCGGCCGCGACAGCGATATCCGTGCGGTGCACGCCCTGTTGCAGACCAACCGGGTGATCTCCATCATCGGCCCTGGCGGACTGGGCAAGACGCGGCTGGCCCATGTCGTCGGCAGGAACGCCACACAGCCCATCGCTCACTTCGTCGAACTCGTCGGCGTCTCCTCGCCGGAGGGCGTGGTGGGCGAGGTGGGCTCGGCGCTCGGGGTTCGGGACTCGGTCAGCGGGCGGCATGCCCTGACCGCCGAGCAGCGCTCCGACGTTCGCGCCCGGATCGCCCAGCATCTCGACCAGGCTCCGGCGCTGCTGATCTTGGACAACTGCGAGCACGTGATCGAGGCCGTCGCCGACCTGGTGGCGTTCCTGACCGTGACGACCCGCGACCTGCGGGTGCTCATCACCTCGCGCGCCCCCTTGTCGATCCCCGCCGAACGCGTCTACCCGCTCGGCGAGCTGCCCACGGGCGACGCGGTGGAGTTGTTCCGCCAGCGCGCCACGGCCGCTCGCCCGGGTGTGCGGATCGACGAGGGAGTGGTCGAGGAGGTCGTCGCCCGCCTCGACGGGTTGCCGCTCGCGATCGAGCTGGCCGCGGCCAAGGTGCGGGTGATGTCGGTGGAACAGATCGCGCGGCGCCTGGCGGACCGGTTCGCCCTGCTGCGCGGCGGGAACCGTACGGCCCCCGACCGGCACCAGACGCTGCTGGCCGTCATCGACTGGTCGTGGAACCTGCTGGAGGGGCCGGAACGGCGGGCGTTGCGGTGGCTGTCGCTGTTCGGCGACGGTTTCACGCTGGCCGCGGCCGAGCAGATACTCGGCCCGGACGCCCTGCGCGTCGTGGACGCGCTGACCGAGCAGTCGATGCTGAGCGTCCGCGAGACGGCGTACGGCCTGCGCTACCGGATGCTGGAGACCGTCAGGGAGTTCGGGCGGATGCGGCTGGAGGAGGCCGGCGAAGAGGCGCCCGCCCGGGCGGCGCAGCGGGCCTGGGCGACGACGTACGCCCTCGATCACGCCTTCGAGCTGTTCGGCCCGGCGCAGTTCGCGGCGGTCGACGCGTTGCGCGCCGAAGAGGGCAACCTCGCCGATATGCTCCGGCAGGCTCTGGGCGAGTCCGATCCGGTCACGACGGTCCAGTTGCTGGCCAGTGTCGGCGCGCTCTGGTCGATCCGCGGCGAACACTTCCGGCTCCTCGTCCACTGGGGAGCGATCAACGAGGTGGTCGACGGCTGGGCGGTGCCGCCGCACCTCACCGAGGTGACCAGGGCCGCCATGCTGGTCACGCTCATGAACGTCGCGATCATGAGCGACCGCCGCGGCGATCCGTTGCGCGCTCTGCTGCGCAGGCTGCCCACCACTGACACGGTCGATCCCCGCGTGGCGGCGATGGCCACGGTGCTGCTCGCGTGCGACGCGGCCGACGGCGTCGAGGTGCGCCGCCGGCTGGCGGAGCTGTGCCGGAGCACCGACCCCGACGTCGTCCTGGCGGCGACGCACATGAGCGTCCACGTGCTGGAGAACGCGGGTGAGGTGAACGGGGCGATCGAGGCCGCCGAGCGGACCCTGGCGATGCTCTCCGACAAGGACGGGCCGTGGTTCAGCGCGATCATGCACGCCGAGCTGGCCCATCTGGTCATGCAGCGCGGCGATCGCCGGCGCGCGGTCGCACACGCGCGCACCGCCATGCCGGTGCTGAGCCGGCTCGGCGCCACCGACGACGAGACCCAGCTACGCGCGGTGCTGCTGGTCTCCGCGCTCGCCGACGGCGATCTCAGCGCCGCGCAGGCGGAGCTCGCCGGGATCTTCGGGATCAACGACGGCGAGGCCGTGCTCGGCGGGAAGGCCATCGTCTCGTTGTACGCCGCCGAGCTCGCCCTCGCCCGTGGCGAGACGGCCGCCGCGCTCGCGGAGTACCGTCTGGCCGTCCGGCGGGCACGCGATATGCGGCTGCCCGGGTTTCCGCCCGCGGAGTTGACGCCGTGGACGACCGTCGCGGTGTCGGTCGCCCTGACGGCGTACGCCTACCACGCCCCGCCGGACGAGGTCCGGTACGGCGAGGAGTTGTTCTCCACCCTCCGGGGCCACGACGTGCTGGCCGTGCAGAGCCCCGTCCTGGACTATCCGATGTGCGGCTTGGTGCTGTTCGCGCTCGGCGCCTGGGGGTTGCTGCGGGAAGTGCTGCCCCCCGGCGACTCGATCGGGTTGCTTGTGCTGGCCGAGCGGTTCGCGTACATCAGCAGCATGCCCAGCCTGACCTTCGAGCGCATCGAACCGCACGCGGAGCGGGCCGCGCCGGGGATGATCGCCGCTGTACGGGCCGGGTACGGCGATCGGCGCGGCTCCGACCTGCTCGACGAGGCGCGGCGCCTCCTCGAGCGGGTCTCCGGCCGGGAGCGGCGACGGTCACATGTGCCGTTTGTAGCTGCGCACCGACAGCGGCGCGAAGATCGCGATGACGATCACGCACGCCAGGAGCGTCCAGGCCACCTCTCCGCTGACGACGGCGTTGTTGGCGAGGTCGCGGGCGGCCGTGACCAGGTGTGAGACCGGGTTGATCCGTACGAACGCGGCCAGCCAGCCGGGCAGGGTCTCGACGGGGACGAACGCGTTCGAGAGGAACGTCAGCGGGAACAAGATCATCATGGAGATGCCCTGCACGGCCTGGGCGCTCCGGGCGATCGTGCCGACCCAGGTGAAGACCCAGGCCAGCGACCAGCCCGTGATGATCGCCAGCAGGATCGCGGCGAGTACGCCGCCCGCGCCACCGCCCGGGCGGTAGCCCATCACCAGGCCCATGCCGAAGGTCAGAGTGGCCGCGATCGTGTAGCGCAGCAGGTCGGCCACCATCGGGCCGGCGAGCGGCGCGATCCGGGCGATCGGCAACGACTTGAACCGATCGAAGACGCCCTTCTCCATGTCCTCGCGGAGTTGCGTGCCCGTGGCCATGCACGTCGTCAGCACGGTCTGGGCGAGGATGCCCGGGATCATCAGGGGGAGGTAGCTCTCCACGTCGCCGGCGATGGCGCCACCGAAGATGAAGGCGAACATCGCGGTGAACAGGATGGGCTGCAACGCCACGTCGAAGAACTGCTCCGGGTTGCGGCGCATCTTCTTGAGCGCCCGCCACGCCATCGTCAGGGTCTGGCTGAGCGTCTCCCCCGTGGAGACGCGCCGCCGGGCGGCCGCCACGCGGTCGGCGGCGCGGACCGCCTCGCGGGCGGGTGCGGTCGTGGTGCTCATCGGTTCTCCTCCGTGCCGGTCTCGTCGTCCCCATCCGTCTCGTGGCCGGTGAGGGCGAGGAACACCTCGTCCAGGCTGGGCTTGGCCACGCTGACCGAAGAGATCGACACCCCGGCGGTGCGCAGCGCGATCAGTACGTCCGCGGCCAGGTCGGCCTGGTCGAGGGCGACGTTGAGGCGGCCAGGCTCCCGGCTGAGGACCGGGTCGGAGCCAAGGACACTCCGCACGACCTCCACTGCGGCGGGTACCTCGGCCGGATCGGCGAGCAGCAACTGGAGGGCGGAGTCGCCGACCGCGGTCTTCAACTCGTCGGGGGTGCCCTCGGCGACTTTGCGGCCGTGGTCGATGACGGCGACGCGATCGGCGAGTTGGTCGGCCTCGTCCAGATATTGCGTGGTCAGCAGCACCGTGCAGCCGTTGGCGACCAGGCCGCGGATGGTGTCCCACATCTGGCCGCGCGTGCGTGGATCGAGGCCGGTGGTCGGCTCGTCGAGGAAGATCAGCGGTGGCTTGGTGATCAGGCTGGCCGCGAGGTCGAGGCGCCGGCGCATGCCGCCGGAGAACTGCGCGATCGGTTTGTCGGCAGCCGCCTCCAGACCGAACTGGCCCAGCAGTTCGGTGGAGATGCGCCGGGCGCGCGGCGCGGCGATGCCCTGCAGGCGACTGAACAGCCAGAGGTTCTCGCGTGCGGTCAGGTTCTCGTCGACCGACGCGTACTGTCCAGTGACGCCGACCAACTGGCGGATCACGTGCGGGTTGCCGGCCACGTCGACCCCGAAGATCTCGGCACGGCCCGCGTCGATCTTCAACAGGGTGGCCAGCATCCTCAGCATGGTGGTCTTGCCGGCGCCGTTCGGGCCGAGGACGCCGAAGATCTCACCGGGGCGTACGTGCAGGTCGATCCCATCCACGGCACGGTGCTCGCCGAACGTCTTCACAAGCCCTTCCGCACGTACGGCCAGATCGGCGCCCCCGTCAGGGGCAGGGCCGCCCCCGGTACGTTCGAGTTCTGTGATGCTCATGGCTTCACTCTCGGCGGTGCCGGTTTCACGGCACCCTCGGCCGGTTTCACCGGTTGCCGGGAGCGGGGCATGGGGGACACGGAACGCTGTTCGGCCGTCAGCGTTCATTCTGGGGGTCGATTCCCCGGTGATCACGACTATCCGTCCGGCCGTGGGAAGTCGCAGCCCCACAGCAGCGAGCGAGCTCCCGCGCCGTTTGTCACGACACATCCACGACAGAGAGGCCGCTTTCCTGTGCCCTCGCGACTCGGTCAGGTTGACGTCCTGACCTGGGGTTATGGTGCGGCGCGGCGTCCTTCTTCTGGGCGTGGCAGGAAGGTGTCAGGGGGGTGCAGCTTGCTGCCGTCCGTTCGTCTGGTTTGTGGGTTGTGATTCCCGCAGAGTTGTTTGTGCGAGAACAAAT
>NZ_JBFBIK010000208.1:0-6213 GCF_040685555.1 Sphaerisporangium sp. NPDC088356 | reverse complement strand
TCTCCCGTTCGGGCCTGTCCCCGAGCCGCCCCCCGGCGTGCGCGCCGGGGCTCTACTCGTGGAACGCCGGCCGTCAGGCGTCCTTCGGAGCGGCCTTCGGAGCGCGGGTCGCGTCGACGCCGGCCTCCTTGCGCTGCTCCGGCGTGATCGGCGTCGGGGCGGCCGTCAGCGGGTCGAAGCCGGAGGCCGTCTTCGGGAAGGCGATGACGTCACGGATCGACTCGCCGCCCGCCAGCAGCATGCAGATGCGGTCCCAGCCGTAGGCGATGCCTCCGTGCGGCGGCGGGCCGTACTTGAACGCCTCCAGCAGGAACCCGAACTTGCTCTCGGCCTCCTCCTTGGAGATTCCGAGCACCTCGAAGACCCGCTGCTGCATCTCGGCCCGGTGGATACGGATCGAACCGCCACCGATCTCCATGCCGTTGCAGACCATGTCGTAGGCGTACGCCAGGGCCTCTCCTGGGTGGTCCTGGAAGTTCTCGGCCCACTCGGGCTTCGGACCGGTGAACGGGTGGTGCACGGCCGTCCAGCCCGTCTGGCGGCCCACCTCGTCGAGCACCGGCTCGAACATCGGCGCGTCGACCACCCAGAGGAAGCTCCACTGGGACTCGTCGATCAGGCCGCAGCGGCGGCCGATCTCCAGGCGCGCGGCGCCGAGCAGGTCGCGCGAGGCGGACGGCGCGCCGGCGGCGAAAAAGATCGCGTCACCCTCGGAAGCGCCGGCCGCGGCGGCGAGCCCGGCGCGCTCCTTCTCGGAGAGGTTCTTGGCCACCGGACCGCCCAACTCGCCGCCCGGAAGGACCAGGACGTACGCGAGGCCCCTGGCACCGCGGGACTTGGCCCAGTCCTGCCAGGCGTCCAGCTCCTTGCGGGTCTGGGTGGCGCCGCCCGGCATGACCACCGCACCCACGTACGGCGCCTGGAAGACGCGGAACGGGGTGTCGGCGAAGTAGTCGGTCATCTCGGCGAGCTCGCAGCCGAAGCGCAGGTCGGGCTTGTCGGAGCCGAACCGGGCCATCGCCTCGCGGTAGGTCATGCGGGGAAGCGGCGAGGGCACCTCGTACCCCACCGTCTCCTTCCAGATGCGGCCGACCAGTGCCTCGCCGAGGGCGATGACGTCGTCCTCGTCGACGAACGACATCTCGACGTCGATCTGGGTGAACTCAGGCTGCCGGTCGGCGCGCAGGTCCTCGTCGCGGAAACAGCGCGCCAGCTGGTAGTAGCGCTCCAGGCCGCCCACCATGAGGAGCTGCTTGAACAACTGCGGCGACTGCGGCAGCGCGTACCAGCTGCCCGGCTGCAGCCGCACGGGCACCAGGAAGTCACGGGCGCCCTCGGGGGTCGACCGGGTGAGGTCGGGCGTCTCGACGTACACGAAGCCGTTCTCGTGCATGACCTCGTGGGCGAGGTAGGTGGCGGTCGAGCGGACCCGCAGCGCCTGGGCGACCTGCTGGCGGCGCATGTCGAGGTAGCGGTACTTCAGCCGCGCCTCCTCGGAGACGCCCCCGCCGCCCTCGATGGGGAACGGCAGCGGCGCCGACTCGCTCAGCACCTCGACCTCGGTGGCGACGACCTCGATCTCGCCCGTCGGCAGGTCGGAGTTCTCGTTGCCCTCGGGGCGGGTGCGGACCTCTCCGGCGATCCTGACGCAGTACTCCGAGCGGAGGTCGTGCGCGTGGTCCTCCTCGCGGAAGACCACCTGCGCGGAACCGGACGCGTCGCGCAGGTCGATGAAGACCACGCCGCCGTGGTCACGGCGGCGTGCCACCCATCCGGCCAGCGTCACCTGCTGGCCGGCGTGCTCCTTGCGCAGCGATCCGGCGGTGTGCGTGCGGATCATTTGGTCAACTTCTCCTTCAGGGTCGTGACGATCTCGGCGAGTGGTACGGCGGTCTGGTCGCCGCTCGCCAGGTCCTTGACCTGGGCGGCCCCGGCGGCGATGTCGCGCTCGCCGAGGATCACCGCGTACGTGGCCCCGGAACGGTCGGCGCCCTTCATGGCGCCCTTGAGGCCCTTGCCGTCGAAGGCCATGTCGGCGGCCACACCGGCCATGCGCAGCTCGTGGACGAGCTTGAACACACGCCTGGCGGCCTCCTCGCCGAGCGGCACGCCGTACACGGCGACGCGGGAGGGCACCTCTCTCGAAAGATCCTCGGCCTCGACGGCGAGGATGATGCGGTCGACGCCCACGGCGAACCCGATGCCGGGCAACGCCGGCCCGCCGATGTCCTCGGACAGCCCGTCGTACCGGCCGCCTCCGCCGATGCCCGACTGGGCGCCGAGCAGCGGGTGGTCGAACTCGTAGGTGGTGCGAGTGTAGTAGTCGAGGCCGCGCACGAGCCGGGGGGTGTCCTCCCAGGGAACGCCGAGGTCCTCCAGCAGCGAGCGGACGTGGTCGTGGTGGGCCTTGCAGGACGCGCACAGGTGGTCGGTGATCAGCGGGGCGTTCTCCACCTGGGCCTGCACCTCGGGGCGCTTGTCGTCGAGCACCCGCAGCGGGTTGATCTCGATGCGCGCCCTGGTGGCCTCGTCGAGGTCGAGCGCGCGCAGGAAGTCCTGCAGGGCGGCGCGGTAGGCGGGGCGGCACTGCTTGCATCCGAGCGTGTTCAGCAGCAGCCGCACCCGCGTCAGCCCGAGAGCCTGGTAGCCCGACCAGGCGATCGCGATGGTCTCCGCGTCGACCGCGGGGTCCTCGGTGCCGATGGCCTCCACGTTGAACTGCTGGAGCTGGCGGTAGCGGCCGGCCTGCGGGCGCTCGTAGCGGAACGCCGGGCCGGTGGTCCACAGCTTGACCGGCAGCTGGCCGGTGTGCAGGCCGTGCTCCAGCGTCGAGCGCATCACCCCGGCGGTGAACTCCGGCCGCAGCGTGATCGAGCGGCCGCCCCGGTCGGCGAAGGTGTACATCTCCTTGGACACGACGTCGGTCGACTCGCCGACGCCGCGGGCGAACAGCTCGGTGTCCTCGAAGACGGGAACCTCGATGTAGGAGTAGCCGGCGTTCTGCGCCGCGGTGGAGAACGCCGCGCGGACCGCGAGGAACGTCGCGGAGCGCGGTGGGAAATATTCGGGTACGCCCTTGGGCGCCTGAAAGCTCATTACAGTCCCCTGGTTGGACCTGCGAACGGCACTGCCTCAGCAAGATACGGGTTATTGGCTCGTTCGCGGCCGATCGTCGTTTGTGGTCCGTGACCGGGCAGCACCGTCGTGTCGTCCGGCAGCGTCAGGCAGACGCCGCCCAGGCTGCTCAGGATGGTCTGGTAGTCACCGCCCGGGAGATCGCTGCGGCCTATGGAGCCGGCGAACAGCAGGTCTCCCGAGAACATCACACGCTCCCCGGGCAGCCTGAACGTCACCGACCCCCTGGTATGCCCCGGCGCGTGGTCGACGGTGATGGCCATGCCCGCGATCTCGAGCACGGCTCCGTCGGACAGCTCGCGCACGTCGTCGGGCTCGGTGAACGTGAGCCCGCCGAAGAGCTGCTGGCGGGCCAGGAGCGACAAACCCTTGCCGGGGTCGGTCAGCAGCTCGCGATCTTCGGGGTGGATCCACGCCGGCACGTCGCGCGCTCCGCAGACCGGCGCGACCGACCACACGTGATCGAGATGACCGTGCGTGAGGAGCACGGCGACCGGCTTCAGCCGATGCTCGCGCAGCATGTCGTCCAGGCCCGCGACAGCGTCCTGACCTGGGTCGATGATCACGCACTCCTCGCCCGCGGCGGGAGCGACGACGTAGCAGTTGGCCTGGAAGGAGCCTGCGGGAAAGCCGTCGATGAGCACGGAAACGGTCCTCGGTGTGATCGATCTCGTCAAGGAAAGCGGATGGGAATGTAACCGAAGGGTACCGGTGCGGGTCGCCGGGCTGCGAACCATTGCCTGTTGGCCGATACGATTCGCCCACTCCATAAAGGTGGCGGTCGTCCAGCGAGGCGACCAAACAGGATCAACTCGGACAGTCGGGAGGGCACAGCGGTGGCGACCGGCAAGGACCGTCAAAAGCAGCTGGCACGAGAGCATTACGAACGGCAGTTGGAGCGGCGCGCCGAGCGGCAGCTCCGCACGAAGCGCGTGGCGATCTTGGGCACGAGCCTGGGCGTGCTAGTCGTGGTGGGCGGCATCTTCACGGCCGTCGCCGTCATGAGCGGCGGCGACTCCAAGACCGCTGCGGCGACGGCCTCGACCTCGCCCGCGGCGTCGTCGGCCGCGCCGTCCGCGGGGCCGCAGCCCAAGCCGTACGACGCGGCGACCGGCACGTGCGACTTCGTCGCCGACACCAGCGGCGCGCCGGCGAAGAGCGTGGGCCTGCCCCCGGCGAAGGCCGACACGGCGGCGAAGACGATGACGATCGGGACCAACCACGGCGACATCGTCGTGAGCCTGGCCACCGACAAGGCGCCCTGCACGGTGAGCTCCTTCGCCTACCTGGCCTCGAAGAAGTACTTCGACGGGTCCAAGTGTCACCGCATGGGGCCCGCGAGCTTCCCCATGCTGCAGTGCGGCGACCCGCTGGCCAAGGCGGACGGCAAGAACCCCACCGACGGCCAGGGCGGCCCCGGCTACCGGTTCGCCGACGAGAACCTGACCGGCGTCAAGTACACCCGCGGGGTGGTCGCGATGGCCAACAGCGGGGCCAACACCAATGGAAGCCAATTCTTCATCATCTTCGGTGACCTCCAACTCCCCCCGAACTACACCCCGTTCGGTACCGTCACAAAGGGGCTCAAAATCCTCGACGATGTGAGCAAGAAGGGCGTCCTGCCCGGGGGGATGGGCGACGGCTCGGGTGCTCCGAAGGACCCGGTCGAAATCAAACACGTGACAATCTCTGGCAAGAGCTGACGTAATACAACCAAGGACGCACAGCGTCCTGGAGGCTGATTCGAGTGCGGGAGGACACGGTGAGCACCGACCCGTGGGGCCGGGTAGACGACGACGGCACCGTCTACGTTCGTACGGCCGAGGGAGAACGGGCCGTCGGGTCCTGGCAGGCCGGTGAACCGGAAGAGGCCCTCGCCTACTTCCACAGGAAGTACGACGAGCTGGCCACGCAGGTGGAACTGCTGGAACAGCGGGTCCGTGGCACCGACCTGCCACCCGCCCAGGCCGAGGCGACGATCGTGAAGCTGCGCGAGTCCATCACCGAGGCGCACGCCGTCGGGGACCTCGCGGCGCTGGAAGGCCGCCTGGAGGCGCTCACCGACCTGGTCGGCAAGCGCCGCGAGGAGGTGAAGGCCGCCCGTGACCAGGCACGCGCCCAGTCCCGGGAGATCAAGGAACGCATCGTCGCCGAGGCCGAGCGCATCGCCGAGGACACCACTCACTGGAAGTCCGGAGGCGAGCGGCTGCGCCAGCTCGTGGAGGAGTGGAAGGCCGCCGAGCGCATCGACCGCGTCACCGAGGCGGCCCTGTGGAAGCGGCTGTCCGCCGCTCGCACGGCCTTCGCCAAGCGGCGCAAGTCCTACTTCGCCGGGCTCGACGAGCAGCGCGAGTCGGTGCGCAGCATCAAGGAGCGCATCGTCAGCGAGGCCGAGGCGCTCTCCAGCTCGACCGACTGGGGCGACACGGCCTCGGCCTACCGCGAGCTCATGCAGCGCTGGAAGACCGCCGGCCGGGCCTCCCGTGAGGCCGAGGACGACCTGTGGACCCGCTTCAAGGGGGCCCAGGACCTGTTCTTCCAGGCCCGTTCGGCGGTGTTCGCCGAGCGTGACGCCTCGCTGCGGGAGAACGCCGAGGCCAAGGAGCGCATCCTCGCCGACGCCGAGCGCATCCTGCCGGTGACCGACGCCCGCGCCGCACGGGCCGCCCTGCGCGCCATCCTGGAGCGCTGGGAGTCCGTCGGGGCGGTGCCGCGCGAGGCCAGGGACAAGCTGGAAGGCGGACTGCGGCGCATCGACGAGGCCGTGCGCAAGGCCGAGGAGACCGAGTGGAAGCGGTCGAACCCCGAGGCCCGCGCCCGGGCGCAGAACACCGTCGACCAGCTGCGCAGGTCGATCGAGCAGCTGGAGGGCCGCCTGGCCAAGGCCACGACCGCCGGCAGGGACAAGGACGTCAAGGAGGCCGAGGAGGCCATCTCCGCCCGCCGCTCGTGGCTGGAGGAGGCTGAGCGCACCCTCGCGGAGTTCTCCTGACCGGCCGGCGCTCCCGGGTTCCGCCGTGCGGGGACGGCGGACGGGCTCCCGCCCGCCGGTCGCGGTGACCGGCGCGGCGGCGCCCG
>NZ_JBFBIK010000207.1:0-6228 GCF_040685555.1 Sphaerisporangium sp. NPDC088356 | reverse complement strand
CGGTCGGCGGCCCGTACGCGTTTCCGGGCGCGCCCCGAGCGGCCGTACGACGCACGATCATCCGGCTTGTGGAGTTTGTGGACGCCGAGCGCCCGTACGACGGCCGTAGGACGTATCAGGAGGAGCCGCGGCGGAAGCGGCCCAGGAGGCCCTGGAGGCCCTGGCGAGGCTTGTCACCCGGCAGCGGCGCCTGCAGCGTGGTGGCCTGCTCGCCGCCCGCCTGAGGCGGGTTCACGCCGGCCTGCGGCTCGCCGGGAAGCGGCTGCGGCCCCCCGGCCGGGAAGGTCATCGAGGACTCGGGAGCCGGCCCGAGGTACTCGTAGTCGGCCCTGCGGGGCCACGGCTCGGAGGGGCCCGCCGCGAGCGGGAGCGGGCCGCTCAGACCGTGCTCGTACACGACGCCGTACGCCTGCGGGTCCTGCGGGTGCGGGGCGCCCGGCCCGCCGGGATAGCCCTGCACCGGCACGAAGCTGATGATCGGCGCGTACGCCGTGCCCCCGTGGTAGATCGGATAGCCGGGCATGGGATAGGGGCCGGGGAGGTCGTCCCGATGGCGGCCCGGCGAGCGGGGCCCGGCCCTGCGGACGGCCGCCGCGTGCGCCGTGCGCCGGATCCGGCCCTCGAAGATCAGCACGCCCAGCATCACGAGCACGGCCAGCAGGACACCCGGGATGGCGAGCTTCCTGCTCAGCTCCATCTGGTTGTACTCGGGGGACGCGTTGCGGATCTCGATGGGCACCGAGTCGGGCGTCGGCTCGTCGAAGGAGGGGCTCGGCTCGGTGGTCTCGGTCGGCGTGGGAGTCGGGGTGACCAGCGCGAGCGACACCTGGGGCTCGGGCACCACGTTCTCCGCCGGAGGCTGGGTCGGCGTGGTGAGCGGCGGGGTGGACGGGATCACCGGCGCGCTCGTCGGCGGGGGCTCCACCATCGTCGGCGGCGGCTCGATCGGGGAGGTCTTCGTCGCCGTGGGCTTGGGCGTCTTCGACGCCTTGGGGGACGGCTTCGGATTCACCGTCTTCGTGCGGGTGACCGTCGGGTCGGGGCTCTCGGTGATGGTCACCGTGACGGTCGGCTCCGGCTCCGGCGACTGGCCCGGGTCGTCGGTGATGTTCGGATCCCCGGGCTCGACCCACGTGGGGTCGGCCATGGCGACCTGTGCCGCGTTCGCCCGGGATGCCGTCATCGGCGCCGTCGCGAGCAGGACGACGCCGGTGAGGCCCATCGATGCCACCACCGCGGACACGGCCGTCATACGCACGCGTCCGCTCACCGCTGCCCTCCGCCTCGCCACCCTTGCCGATCAAACTAGAGAACATCCTAGTTGGGCAAAAGTAACAGTAAAGGGCGTTCAACGACACCGATCTATCTACTACCCCAATTTCCGGGAAGCCCGCCTGCGCCGGAACTTCATCTGCAACGCCAGCGCCCCCAGAAGCAGGCCGACCGCGACCACGGCGGCCGGGAGTCCGCGCACCATCTCGAGATCGTCTTTCTCCGTGCCGGCCACCAGGTTCGGGGTCGCCGGGCGCATCTCCTGCGGAAGGGGTGCTCCCATCGCCGGAGCCTGCGGAGCGCCCATCCCGGGCACCTGGCCGGCCGCCGCCATCTGCCCAGGCATGGGTGCCTGGCCGGGGAGCGGCATCTGCCCGGGGACGGGTGCCTGGCCGGGGACCGCGCCCTGGGCCAGCCCCGGCACGGACGGCTGGATGCCCGGAGCCAGCACGGTGCCCGGCGCCGGGTTGGGCAGCGGGGTCGGGACCTGCGCGAGCGGCATCCCGGCCGCCGGCGGCATCTGGACCCCGCCGTTCAGCGGTGCCATCCGCGGACCCTGGACGGGAGCGGGGACCGGCCCCTGGAGCGGCATCGGAGCCGGAAGCGGGATCAGGGGCGCCGTGGGCACGGCGGCCTTCGCCGGCTTGGCGGGAACGCCGGGCGCCGGGTGCGGGATCGCGGGCGACGCCTTGAGCTTGCCTCCCGGCTGCCGCGACACTCCGGCGATCCCCTGCGCGGGACCCGGCGTCATCTCGGAGTCGGGGCGCGACTTCGGCGTGGCATCGCGATCTCGCGCATCGACGGCCTGGGGGTCCGGGCCGGTCAGGTCGATGACCCTCTCCGCCGGTCGCGGAGCGCTCCCGGCCGCGGCCTGCGCCTCCGGGGGCGTCACGGCGCCCGCCGGCCGGGCGGCGGCCTCGGGGTCACTCGCCCCCGCGGCGCCGGTCAGGTCCTGGACGTTCTGGGTGTCGCTGACGTTCTGCGTGCCCTTGGCGTTCTGGGTGTCCCTGACGTTCCCGGTGTCCTTGGCGTTCTGGACTTCGCCGACGTTCTCCTTGGGGGCCTCGCCCTTCGCGATGTCCCCCTTGAGGGCGTCTTCCTTGGCCGCGGCGGCGTTCTCCTTGGCGGCCTCGGAGCCGTACGGCCCGGACGGTCCCGCCGGGGCGGTGCCCGGCCACTCCGGTGTGGCGGCTCCCCCGCCCGCGACCTGGCCAGTGCCCGTGCCTGTGCCTGTGCCAGTGCCAGTGCTGGCCTCTCCCGGCTGTCCCTGCTGGATCGATCCGGGGCCGAGCCCCTGGATCTCTCCTTCGTTCCTGGGCTTGAGGCCGGGCGCGCCCGACTCGGGCTCGGGGCCTCGCGTGCCCGGCTCGCCGTCCAGCTTGATGTTGACGTCCGCCATGCGGCGGATCCACTGGACGCCACCCGGGGCGCGCATCTGGGCGACGGCGGTGATGCCCACCTCGTCCGCCCGGCGCGGAACCCTCAGCGCGATGTCCACGGTCCTCGGGCCGGAGATGTCACCGAACTCGCACGTCTGCGGGCGCGATGCCGGCTTCACGGGCATGTCGGCGAGGTCGTCGCACCCGACCGAGGTGAACGCCTCCCTCGGCCTGGCCGCCACCGCCAGGCGCGTGCCGTCGGCCGGCCCGTCCAGCCTGACGCGGAAGTGCAGAAGATCGCCCTCGCGGATCGGCCTGTTCTGCCGGCCCTGATCGCCCACGCCCACCAGGCGCACGCTGAGCTGGGCGCCGTCGGCCGCGTCCGGCGGCTCCACGGAACCGCGCTCCGCCGTCGTCGCGGCGAGAGAGGTACCCCCGCCTCCCAGAGCCAGCGCTCCCACGCCGACTACGGACACCACCTGGGCACGTCGCCACCAACCGGCCACCGCAGATCCCCGTCCCCCGATACGGTGCGAGACAAACTCGTCACGCTGTGTAGCTGTTATCTCACACCGTGCCGGGCTTCAACCCTCAGGGATCAGATTCTGTACAGCGCGCACAATGGGCAGGTCAGCGGGCAGCCAAGGAATGTCGAAGAGCTCGTCAGGGCCGAGCCAGCGAAGCGCCAAGTGCTCATGGGGGTGCGGAACGCCCGAGATGAGCCGTGCGAGCCAGACGCGCATCACGTACCCCGGGCTGAGCGGCCAGTCACCGCCGATCCGGTCCCCCACCGCGATGCCGACGCCGAGCTCCTCCTGACACTCCCGGATCAGCGCCTCGTGGTCGCTCTCCCCCGGGTCGACCTTGCCGCCGGGGAACTCCCAGCCCCCGGCCATCTCCGGCGGCCCGGCGCGCTGGGCGGCCAGAAGCCTGCCCCCCTCGACGATGGCCGCCGCCACAACAATCTTCTCCATGCGGGTAAAGACTAAGGTCTCTCCCGGCTCTCGCCCCTAGGCGTACCGAGAATGCGGCAAGTGGGCGAAATGATCCGCTCTAGGTGAGGCCCAGCCGCTTGAGTTGCCCGACGACGGTCGGGTTCTGCAGCGGGCGGGTGTAGCCGACGATGTTGGGCCGGTCGCGGTACGTCGTCATCTTGATCGGCCCGCAGAGGGTGCACCGTGCCTCCACCATCTTCCCGGGCGAGACGATGAGGCCGACGTGCCCGGGGCTGCTGGAGGACGTGCCGGGCCCGGCGTTGAAGAAGACCAGGTCCCCTGGCTGCTCGGAGCCCTTGGTGACCTTCGCGCCGAACGGCCACTGGCCGAAGGTCGTACGCGGGATCGACAGCCCGGCGGCGCGGTAGGCCATGTAGATGATGCCCGAGCAGTCGAAGGCGTCCGGCCCCGTGCCGCCCCAGCGGTACGGCTTGCCGCGCTGGGCCAGGGCGTACGCCAGGATCTTCCGCACGATGTCGGTCGGAGCCGCCTCCACGATGGGCGTGTCGCAGGCCGGGTTCGAGTCCGGGGGCAGCTCCAGCGTCCCATCGGAGGCGTACCGCCTGGCGATCACCAGCACCTGCTCCACGTACCACATCGCGTGGTTGTAGACGAAGAGCGCCCGCTTGAGGTCGCCGGGCGCGCCGTTGCGCTTGAGCATCTTCGCCGCGCCGAGGATCGCGTCGGCCGGGTTGTAGACGTCGGCCACGCCGTCGTCGTCGCCGTCGGAGGCGTACCCGCTGAACTTCGACGGGATCTTGATCTTGGCCTTGCCGCCCCACGTGCTGATCAGGAACTGCATGGGACCGGCGGCGCCGGCGTAGTTCGTACCGCTCTTCACCCCGGCGAGGTTGGACCTGCCGTGGTCGGTCTCGCGCTTGCCCACGGCGGCGAGCACGGTCCACTGGACCCCGGTCTTCTTGCCCCACTTCTTGTACAGCTCAAGGTAGTTCGCCGGGATATCCGACTGAGCGGTGGTCGAGACGTTCGTGACCTTGGTGACCGTGTCGGTGCAGTCGCCACCGGCCGTGCTGCCGCCGCCGAGGAACGAGGGGAACGTGCTCATGAGCATCGGCGCCATGATCAGGGTCACCAGGACGACCCCGGCCAGCCCGATGAGGAGCGCTATGCGCACGCGAGAGGTCACTGCGTGGTCCCGTCGCCGGTGTCCCCGTCCTGGCCCGCGTCGGCGGGCTGCATGTCGAACACCCGCCACTCGGTGCCGATCTGGGTGAGGGTGATCGCGTAGTCGGCGCTACGCTCCTGCGGCCCGCTCTTGGCCGTGATGTGCTGGATGGCCGTGACCACGAACACGATCGAGCCCTCGGAGATGTTCCTTATGGTCTTCAACCGCGCCGATCCCTGGGAGACCACCTCGTCGGCGCGGTTCTGGTCCACCGTGGCCGGTGTGGTGACGTCCCGGGCGAGGATCGCGCCCAGCTCGACCGTGGTGAACCCCTTCAGCCGCTCGGCGAAGGACGCGGGGTCCTCGTCGTACCGGTACGTCGCGTAGGAGACCGCGAACCGCTGGGCGGCGTCCGCGGCCACGGCGATCTGGTCCTTGGGGACGGGCAGGAACCTGTAGATGTCGAACGAGCCCGGGGAGATCGCCGGAGCCGGTGACGTGCCCGACCGCGGAGCGGCGAGGGTCGAGACCACCGCCGCCCTGCCGGGAGGGTCACCGTCCTGCGGGCCGCCAGAGGCGGGACGCATGGACAGATAGATGCCGACGGCCGCCAGTGCGACGACCACACCGGCGAAGACGAGCCCTCGCCGGTCGTTGACCTGCACCATCGTCAGTCCTTGTCGCCGTCGGCCGGTCGCAGCCAGAACGGCGCGGGCTCGGACTCACCGCGTCCTGAGTCGGAGCGTGGCGGCAGCCAGAGCGGCGGAGCCTCGCCGGAACTCGAGCGCCCGCCCCCGGACAGCCAGCCGGACGAACCACCCGACGACCTGCCCGGCGATCCACCCGAGGACCTGCCCGAGGAACCGTTCGACCTGCCGGACGAGCCGCCGAACAGGCCTCCCGACGAACCGCCGGAAGAACGGCCCGACGACCTCCCTGACGAACCCGAGGAGCCGCCGGACGAACCCGAGGAGCCGCCGGAGGAACGTCCCGACGAACCGCCGCCACCGGCCAGGCCGCGGGGCCCGCCCGCCGTCGAGCGGGGAGCCCTGGGCGCCGCACCCTCGGAGCGGCGGGTGGAACCACCCGAAGACCCGCCGGACGAGCCGCCCGAGGAACCGGACCGTGAGGCCCACCCGCCACCGGACCTGCCACCGAACCAGCTACCCGACGAACCGCCGCCTCCCGCGCCCGTCCCGCCACCGCCCCCCGTACCGGTGCGCGTGGCGGGGCGCGGGCTCGGAACGCCTGGTCCCCCGCCGGGGCCCGCGCCACCAGGACGGCCGGAACCGCCCATGCGGCCGGACAGGTTGAGCGGAGGCGCCGCCCCTGGACGCGGGACGGCGGTGCCGCGCCCGGTCGCCTTGCGCCGCAGGCCCGCCTGCCCGTCGGCGTCCAGCGGGGCCGGCTGGGCGCCCACCGGCACGCGCGTGCCGGGCTGCTGAGTGGCCCCGGG
>NZ_JBFBIK010000206.1:0-6236 GCF_040685555.1 Sphaerisporangium sp. NPDC088356 | reverse complement strand
GCGCCAGGCCCGTCTGGCAGGCGCCCCACCCTGATGGGTCACCTAGCTTGACGTTAATGCCACCGATGACCCTTTGGCCTGGTGCCCGAGTGGGTTGACGACCGCCTCGGAGGAGTAGGACTGTCCGAGCGGAGCGAGGCCCATTTTCAGGCGAGGGCCTGGGGGCCGCGTGGGGCGCTATGGGGTGGCTTCAAGGGTCTCGCGGATTCTTTTGGCGTAGGTGGCGGCTTCGGTGTCGTCTTCGTATTTGACTCTCGGCCAGAAGAAGCCGCGCAGGCCGTCCTTGCGGTTGCGGGGGACGACGTGCGCGTGCAGGTGCGGCACGCTCTGGCTGACGCGGTTGTTCATCGCCACGAAGCTGCCGGCTGCCCCGAGGCCCTCCTCCACGGCGCGGGCGACCGCCTGGACGCGCGCGAAGTACGGCCCGACCGCCTCGGCCGGCAGGTCGGCGAGGGTCTCGACGTGCTCCCTCGGGATGACGAGCACGTGCCCCTTGAACACCGGCCGGGCGTCGAGGAACGCCACGGCCACGTCGTCGGCGAGCACGACGTGGGCGGGCACGGCGCCCGAGGAGATCCCGCAGAACGGGCACGCGTCGGTCACCAGCCGAGCTTAGCGGCGCCGGACAGGAGGGAGCGCGCGATGACCATGCGCTGTACGTCGTTGGTGCCCTCGCCGATGGCCATGAGCGGGGCGTCGCGGTAGAGGCGCTCGACCACGTACTCCTGGGAGTAGCCGTAGCCGCCGTGGATGCGCATGGACTCCATGGTCACCCGGAGCGCCACCTCGGAGGCGAAGTACTTGGCCATCGCGGCCTCGGTGTTCACCGCACCGGCCGAGGACCGGTCGGCCGCCCAGTAGGTGAGCAGCCGGGCGGCCTGGATGTCGGTGGCCATGTCGGCGAGCTTGAGCTGGATGGCCTGGAAGTCCGCGATGGGCCGTCCGAAGGCCTGCCGCTCCCTCGCGTAGCCGAGCGCCGCCTCGTAGGCGCACTGGGAGACGCCGACCGCGCGGGCCGCGATGTTGATCCGCCCGAGCTCCAGTGCCGAGAGCACCTGCTGCATGCCCCGCCCCTCGGTCCCGCCGAGCAGGCTGTCGGCGGGCACCCGCACGCCGTCGAGGACCACCTCGCAGGTCTCGGTGCCCTTGTAGCCGAGCTTCGGCAGGTCGCGGCCGACGGTGAACCCCCGGTCGGCGTCCACCAGCAGCACCGACATGCCCCGGTGCGGCGGGGACGCCTCGGAGGTCTTCACCAGCACCGGCAGCGGGTCGGCGTGCCTGGCGTTGGTGATCCAGGTCTTGGTGCCGTGGATGACGTACTCGTCGCCGTCCCGCTCGGCGCGGGTCTGGATGCCCTGCAGGTCGGTGCCGGCCCCCGGCTCGGTGAGGGCGATGCCCGTACGGCGGGCCCCGCTGGCGAGGTCGGGCAGGTAGGCGGCCTTCTGCTCCTCTGTGCCGTACCTGGCGATCATCCAGGAGGCCAGGGAGTGGGAGCCGAGCACCCCCGCCACGCCCATCCAGCCCCTGGCGATCTCCTCGAAGACCAGGGCGAACGACACCCGGTCGAGGTCGAGCCCGCCGTACTCCTCGGGGATCGAGATGCCGAACAGGCCGAGCCGCCTGAAGCCCTCGACGATCTCCTCGGGGTAGCGCCCCTCGCGCTCCCACTCGGAGGCGACCGGCACGATCTCCTTCTCGACGAACTCCCGGAGGGTACGCCGGAACAGGTCCTGGTCCTCGTTCAGCTCGAAATCCATGGGGGCGTCCGATCTATTCGCTCTGGAGGGGGCCGGTCTTCGCCCGGGGGAAGTAACCCTTGTCGTGCGGGGCGTCCCGCTTGTAGACCATGACGGACCTGCGCCACGACATGACCTCGTCGCCGTCCTGGTTGAGGCCGCGCGTGCGGCAGGTGACGATCCCGGCGTACGGCCGTGACCTGGACTCGCGCTTGTCCAGCACGATCGACTCCGCGTACAGGGTGTCGCCGACGAACACCGGGTGGGTGAGCTTGATCTCCTCCCACCCGAGGTTCATCATCGCGTTCTGGCTGACGTCCATGACCGAGATGCCGAGCACGATGGCCACCGACAGCCCGGAGTTCACGATGATCTTCCCCACCGGGGCCCTGGCGGCGAAGTGCGCGTTGAAGTGGTTCTGGTTGGTGTTCATCGTCAGCAGCGTGAACCACGTGTTGTCGGCCTCGTTGATCGTCCGGCCGAGCGGGTGCTGGTACACGTCGCCGACGGTGAAGTCCTCGTAGTAGCGCCCGATGTGGGCCTCGTGCACGGTCACGCGGCCAGCCTCTCAACGCTCGCCGCGACATGCCAGCACGGCCCTCCCCCAGGGAAGGCCGGGGTTCGGGCGCGCGCGGGGTCAGGCGGTGCTCTCCTCGGGGGCCGGGAGCAGGTAGAGCGTCACGATGGTCTGGTTCCCCTCGGCGTCGAAGACGTCGAAGGCCCGGATGGAGCCGTGGGCCACGGTGTCGGCCAGAATGCGCTGAGGATGGTCGATGGCGTGGCGCAGGACCACCGGGTAACGCCCGTCGCGGCCCCCCACGCCCACCGAGAACTGATCGTCCTTGGGGTCGTACTCCAGGTAGGCCAGCGGTATCCTCTCCGCCTCGTAAAGGTCGCCGAAGTCCTTGCTCACCACCTCGACGGTCGCCTCGGCGCCCTCGTAGTCGCGGGTCATCGCGTCGAAGAACTCGCGCCAGTCGTCACGCGGAAGCTCAGGCCGCTGCTGGTTCATGGTCATGGTCTCCCTCGCCGCCGCCGTGCCCGCAGGCCGCGTCGTCACCATGCTCGGCGACCCCCCGGTCCGCCACATCACCCGATCAGGTAGGAGTCCGTCAGGGAGGGCTCTTCGCCGTGGAAGACGGGCAGCAGGATCCGGAACACCGTACGGCCCGGACGGCTCCCGACCTCGACCGAGCCGCCGTGCGCGCCGGCCACGGCCCTCACGATCGCCAGCCCGAGACCTGTGCCCCCGGAGGCGCGCGACCGGCCGAGGTCGGCGCGGACGAACCGCTCGAAGATCTCCCCACGGACCTCCTCGGGGATCCCCGGCCCGTCGTCGGCCACCGACAGCTCCACCCACGGCCCGGCGTCCGCCGGCGGGCCCACCCGCACCATCACGGTGGTGCCTGCGGGGGTATGCGTGCGCGCGTTGTCCAGCAGGTTGGTCAGCACCTGGTGGAGCCGGTCGGCGTCCCCGGCGACCGTGACCGGCTCCTCGGGCAGTTCGAGCCGCCAGCGGTGATCGGGTCCCGCGACCCTGGCGTCCCCCGCGGCGTCCAGGACCAGGCGGGTAAGGTCGACCTCCTCGCGCCGGAGCGGGCGGCCCGCGTCGAGGCGGGCCAGCAGGAGCAGGTCGTCGACGAGGTGGCCCATCCGCACGGACTCCGCCTGGACCCGATCCAGCGCGTGCCGCACCTCGGGCGGCACCGGGCCCGGATGGCGGCGGGCCAGCTCGGAGTGGCCGCGGATCGCCGCCAGCGGCGTGCGCAGCTCGTGGCTGGCGTCGGCGGCGAACCTCCTCAGCCGCTGCTCGCTCGCGTGCCGCCGGGCGAGGGCGTCGCCGACGTGTTCGAGCATCCGGTTGAACGACGCGCCGACCTGCCCCACCTCGGTACGGGGATCGGTGTACGGCACGCCCCTGGGCAGCTCGACCTCGCCGTCGGCGAGCGGCAGCTCCGTCACCCCGCGCGCGGTGGCGGCGACCCTGCGCAGGGGCCGGAGCGACACCCCCACCCACAGGGCCCCGGCGACCCCGGTCAGCACGAGGGCGACGGCGAAGACGCCGGCCTCGACGGCCTCCAGCCGGTGTACCGTGCCCTCCGCCTCCACCAGCGGCAGCCCGGTGACCAGCGTGTCGCCGTCGAGACCCGGCACGGCCATCAGGCGGTAGTCGCCCAGCCAGGACAGCCGGACGGTGCGCCCCCGGCCATCGGCCGGGAGCGCGGCCAGAGCCGCCGTGTCAGCGGCCGAGAGGGTCAGCGTGGGGCCGGTCGAGGAGGTGTCGTCGGTGTCCCGCTGCGGGGCGACCACCCCGCACTGGGTGACCACCCCGCCCACCAGCCTGGCCCCGAAGGTTCCGGCGGACTGCCCGCGCGAGTCGCCCTGGGAGTGCTCCAGACTGGAGGCGAACCGGCCCCTCGACGTGAAGAGCTGGTGGTCCAGGCCCTCCAGCAGCGACCGGTCGAGGGCGACGACGCTCACCACCCCCACCGCGGCGCACGCGCACGCCAGCAGGACCAGCAGCCCGGCGATGAGGCGGACGCGCAACGTCACGGGCGGCAGCGGGCGCGCTCCCGGGAGCCTCACGGCGCGGCCGGTTTGAGCACGTAGCCGACGCCGCGCACGGTGTGGATCAGCGGTGCCCGCCCGGCGTCGATCTTCTTGCGCAGGTAGGAGATGTACAGCTCGACCACGTGCGCCTGCCCGCCGAAGTCGTACGACCATACGCGGTCGAGGATCTGGGCCTTGCTCAGCACCCGGCGCGGGTTGCGCATGAGGAAGCGCAGCAGCTCGAACTCGGTTGGGGTCAGGTCGACCAACTGTCCGGCCCTGGTCACCTCGCGCGCCTCCTCGTCCATGACCAGGTCGCCGACGGCCAGCCTGTCGCCGTTGCCCGCGCGGGTCATGCCGGCCCGCCGGAGCAGGCCGCGCAGCCGCGCGAGGACCTCCTCCAGGCTGAACGGCTTGGTCACGTAGTCGTCGCCGCCCGCCGTGATCCCGGCGACGCGGTCCTCCACGGAGTCCCTGGCCGTCAGGAAGAGCACGCAGACCTGGGGGATCTCGGCGCGCAGCCGGCGCAGGACCTCCAGGCCGCCGAGGTCGGGGAGCATGATGTCCAGGATGACCGCGTCGGGGGCGAACTCGCGGGCCAGCCTGATCGCCGACGCGCCGTCGCCGGCCATCCGCACCTCCCAGCCCTCGTAGCGCAGCACGGCGCTCAGGACCTCGGACAGGTCGGGTTCGTCGTCGACGACCAGCACGCGGACGGGCGTCCCGTCGGGGCGCAGCAGGCCGGTGGCCGGAGCGGGCGTGATGTCCTCCATGAGGCTTACAGGGTCCTACCTGGACCGCAACGCACCCTATGCGATTCTTCTGAGAATCCTCTGAACGCCGCTCTTCATAGGAAAAGCAGAGATTGCGCTGGCACGGTGGCCGATATCTCGACGAAGGGGGTTTACGTGACCACCACGCATGCCAACCGGCGGCCGGGCCCCGGCGGACGGCACGCCTCCACCCCGCAGGCGCGGGCGTGGGGAGGCACCCGGCTCGCGCCGGCGGTGACCCAGGCGCTCATCGCCGCCGGCACCGTCGCCGTGGTGGGGCTGTGGTGGTCGGACACCCCGTCGGTCATCGGGCTCGGCGGCTGGCTGACCGGCGCGGGCCGGATCACCGGGCTGCTGGCCGGGTACGCGATGGTGGTGCTGGTCGCACTCATGGCCCGGGTGCCCGCGCTGGAGAGGGGGGTCGGCGCCGACCGGCTGGCCCGCTGGCACGCGATGGGCGGCCGGTACACCGTGGGGCTGGCCGTGGCGCACACGCTGCTGATCATCTGGGGCTACGCCGTCACGGCGCACACCGGCGTGGTCCACGAGACCGCGAGCCTGGTGCTGTCCTACCCCGACATGCTGAAGGCCACCGTGGCGGTGCTGCTGCTGGTCGGCGTCGGCGCCGTCTCCGCCAGGGCCGTACGAGCGCGCGTCCGCTACGAGACCTGGTTCTATCTGCACTTCTACACCTACCTGGCGGCGGCTCTCGCCTTCGGCCACCAGCTGAGCAACGGCGAGCAGTTCATCGGCGACCGCCTCGCCCAGCTCGCCTGGTACGGGCTGTACGGCGCGGTGGGGGCGCTGGTGCTGTGGTACCGGTTCATCACGCCCGTGGCGCAGGCGTTCAGGCACCGGCTGCGCGTCACGCACGTCGTGCCGGAGGCGCCCGGCGTCGTCTCGGTCTACGTGAGCGGCCGCCACCTGGGCGAGCTGAGGGCCGAGGCGGGCCACTTCTTCCGGTGGAGGTTCCTCACCCGCGACCTGTGGTGGGCCGCCAACCCCTACTCCCTGTCCGCCGTCCCGGCGAGCCACGAGCTGAGGATCACGGTCAAGGACCTGGGCGACCAGAGCCGGTCGCTGGGGCGCCAGCCGCCCGGCGTGCGCGGCCCCCCGGAGGGCCCGTACGGCGCGGTCACCCCCCGCCCGGCGTCCCGGCCCCCCGAGCGTGTTTAGC
>NZ_JBFBIK010000205.1:0-6962 GCF_040685555.1 Sphaerisporangium sp. NPDC088356 | reverse complement strand
CCGGTTCACCGCCGGAGATCAATTACCTGGCCGAGGTTCAGTGACGGGCCACTAGCGCACCTGCTCAAGGTCGCTCGGCATCCTGAGGTGACGATCCAAGTCGTGCCCAGCACGCTTCGGGCTCACTGCGGGCTGGCGGGCGGTTTCATCATCGCCGAACGGAACGGGCTCTCCTACGCCGCCTACACGGATGGGCAGCCCTACGGGCGCACCTCCGACGATCGCCGATTGATCGCCGAACTGGTCCGCCGGTATGACGCGCTCCGGGCCGAGGCCCTGCCGTTCAGCCAGTCCCTCCGGCTAATAGAGGAAGCGGTGAACCAAAGTGGCGCAAGAACTTCGCGACGCACGGTGGCGTAAGAGCAGCTTCAGTGCCGACCAAGGTGAGTGTGTCGAGGTGGCGTCCAATCTGTCCGGTGTCTTCGCGGTTCGGGACAGTAAGAACACCGCGCACCCGGCCGTGGTCGTGGCCTCAGGTGAGTGGTCGGCGTTCCTGACCGGCCTCAAGCACGGCACCCTCTGACCCTGCGCGAGCGTCGCCGCATCTGTCGCACGGTAGCCGGGACGAAGGCGTGCGATGCTTTCGTCCCGGTCTGCTCCGCTGGCGGTACGGGTCGGTGAGGGTCGCCCTTGGAAGAACGTGCGCCGGAGGCGCGCCTTTTTGGGATCGGGGCGCCTTTTTGGGGGATCGGGGGAAAGGGGGGTGTTGCGGGCGAACTGCTCGTAAGATCAAGATGTCAGCGCGTGCCACTCCTTAGAGAGGGTCATGGAGGCGGACGGCGAGCCGAGGTCTCTTTCCGAAATCACCAGGGACGTCGGATGGAACATGTCCGATGTAGCGGTCATGTCGGGGCTGGATGAGACCACCGTGTGTCGGCTGTGGGACAAGGCGGGATGGCTCGATCGCATCAGTGGCCGGTCGCTGCAGAGCCTGATCTCATCGGTGCCGGGAGTCGCCGAGTACTGCACGGCGCACTCCATCGTGAAGCGCCGTGACGCGCTCGTCGCGGAGCTGGAGGCCGAAGGGCTGTCGTCGACCTGGACGCCCTGAGGAACTCCACGGTGGCCCAGCAGCACCTGCTGAACGCCCTTGAGGCCGCCCTGCACATCGCGCGCGACGACGCGACCCAGAAGGTCTCCTCCTACCTCGCCCGGTCTGGGGGCGCGAGCAAGATCGTGCGCTTGAGACGCTGTTCTCGGCCAAGCGCGGCCACGGCCTGCTGAAGGACCCGTGCAAACTCGTGCACTCCTCGATCGAGCTCGTCCCCCGGCTGAACCGCAAGACCTACTCGTTCCACTCGATCCTCGCGCTGAACATCCTCACCCACCAGTTGAGATGGGAGGCCAATGCGGAGTACTGGGTCAAGGTCATCCGTGAGGGCCCGGGACCGCTACCGCACCGAGCTGACCGACCCGGCCATCCTGGAGGCGATCGGGCCCTGCGCGCGGCAGCGCGTCCTGGACGCGGAGGCGAGCGCGAAGCCGTACGAGGCCGCGGGCGGGGTCACCAGGAGGAGTGGCGTCGCCGTCTCCATGGCGACGACGAGCACGGCCAGCGGGCGGGCCAGGTCGGGCCGGACCGGGGCGAGCGCGGGCAGCGATCTGGTGAACCCGGGCAGGTCCCGGAATTTCGACACCACCGATACCACGAAGATTAGAGCGATCAAGGTCGCGCAACCGGCCCTCACGTACTCCATACCCACGTCCTCTCCTCGCGGACGGCCCGTGCGGCGGCATGCCGCCGCACTGGGTTGCGTCCACGGAGGTGGTGTACGAGTTTCCGCTGGTAGTCAGCGTGGCGTCGTGAAATGAGGACGGCCATCGCGTGATCCTTCAGGTTGCGAAACCTCCCGCGGACTCGTGGGTCCGCGGGAGGCACGTCATGGAGATCGCTGCGCGAACCGTGCCGACAGGGCCTCCACGTCGGCGTGGAACGCGAGCACCGGTTCCCGTCGCAGCCATCGCAGCCGGCTACCCATGTCGGAGTTCAGTTCTCGGACGGTGGCCCCGGCCGGTCTCCACCGCGAGGAAGGTAGGCACGCTGCCGGCACGCCGGCGAATAGGGCCACGCTCTTCGGCGATGGTCAACACCGGCCTGGTTTCGCCGGGACCGAAATGCTCATCCCGCTCAGGCATAAAAGGAGGGCACGCCGCGCCGGCCTGGTCTTACGGGTCGAAGAGGAATCCGGCGGCGGAATGAAAGCTCACTGACAGGCCGGCGAGGCGACGCGTCGCGTTCCCACCGCCGGTCATTTTCCGGCGACGGGCGATGCGCGACGGCGACGAGCGGCACGCGTGACAGGGGGAGCGGGGAAATCTGATCGTCGTACTCCTTGGCGGGGGAAAGACGGCGTGGCGACCACGCTGACGGACCGCGAACAGGTCGGCCGACGGTGTCGGCCCGATCCCACGGAGAAGTCTCCGCGGGACCGGGCCAATCAGCGGCCGTCCCCGAAACACATCAGCAACGTCGTCGAACCGATTCGATTGCAAGCGGGGCCAGCACCGGCCCCGCCGCGTTGCCCGAAGGCGGTACAACTTATTGTTAGCGCTAACTTTTGTTCGGCTAACCCGGCGCTCCCGCCATCGGCGATTGGAGGTGACGCCAGGTGCAGCGAAGCACACACGACCGCACAGCGCGTGTCAAGAGTCCGGTCCACCTCCGTGAACCGCGGCGGGCGTCAACCGCCTCCCGGCCAGCGACGCTCGCCCGGCCGGGGGGGCGTGGCGGATGAAACGTTCATGGTCTCCGCGCCAGCGGATGTGGTCGGGACGACCCCGCGATGGCGGGGGATCTGACGGCCGAGACATCCCATCTTTGGGCCTGGCGGCCGGGTCCTCCTGGCTTTGACTATGAAACGTTCTGAAATCGGCAAGATCGGCAGAACAAGGCTCCGGGCGCGGCATGCGGATGTTCGGGCTGGTGAGCAGGGAGATCACCCCGGCACTGCCGCAATGTGGCGCCCTCAGCCGGGAAAATAGGCATACCTAAGGGCTTGACGTGCCCGGGGCGATCGGAACGTAATGGGTAGCCAAGACCTCGCGACAATGTCTCGGGGTCTTTACGGCTGGACCACATCGGCGAATGTGGAGGTGCTTTTTCGGCCCCTCCGCATCGTGGTCGGCCACGTCGGCTTCCACTGCCTCGCTCCGGAGACATCCCATGTGATGCCCCGCGAGGCCGCATAACTTGGAGAAGCACGTGACCGATCGAAACAAGCTTCGCGGACGAGACGATCCCCATCGGGGCGGACCGGCTACGCCGAGTCGCGCGCGGTGCTCGCCGCCGTGGTCGCGGGATACCTGACCCCGGTCTCCCTGCCGCGCCGGACCGAGGAAGCGCCCTGTCTCCCGCCTTCGACGGAGCCGGTGGAGGGGCGCGCCCGTCCGGCGGCGTGAAGGACACGCAGGGCCGCACACCAGGGCTGGACACCGCCCCGGGGACGGCACCTCCCGATCCGCGCACCACCGGCAAGCCGGGACATCCGGCCGCGTCCACCGGCTCCAGGTGAGCGGTGCCGCCACCCGCGCGCGCATCGAGGTCGACCGGCGATGACCTCACCGCGAGGCCGCGCACCTGGACCTGTCACGGCGACACCGGCCGAAGGTGGACCCGCGGCGGACCACCCCCATTCTCGACCGGCGCAAGGACGGCCGACCGTCCCGGTGCCGGGAGACCAGAGACGACACCCCTGTGGCCCGCTGCCACCGGCCAGAGCGCGGCGGCATGCGCCTTGCTCTGGTCCGAGCTCTTCTTCTCAGGAAGGAAACACCCTCATGTCCCGACATTCGTGGCGCGCCATGCTGGCCACGATCGCACTGGTCATTCCTGGAGCAGTGCTACTCACCGCTCCGCCGGCCAACGCCTTGACCATTTCCGCGTCCGACTACCAGCAGATCAACCTGGCCAGCGGCGGCAACGAGCTCGGTGAGGCGATGTCGCTGGCCGTACTGCCCAACCGGTCGGTGCTGCACACCGCGCGCGATGGCACGCTGAGGGTCACCGACGCCTCCGGCAACACCAAGGTGGCGGCCAAGCTCAACGTCTACAGCCACGACGAAGAGGGCCTGCAGGGTGTGGCGGTCGACCCGAACTTCGCGACGAACCGCTATGTCTGGCTGTACTACTCACCGCGGTTGAGCACGCCCAGCGGAGACGCTCCCACCAGCGGCTCGTCGAGCACGTTCGACTCGTGGAAGGGACACCTGAACCTGTCCCGGTTCACGCTGAACTCGGATGAGACGCTCAACCTGTCCAGCGAGAAGGTCGTGCTGGAGGTCGCCAACGACCGGGGTCAGTGCTGCCACGTCGGCGGCGACATCGACTTCGACGCGCAGGGGAACCTGTACCTGACCACGGGAGACGACAGCAACCCGTTCGAGTCGAGCGGCTACGCCCCGCTCGACGAGCGCACCGACCGCAACCCGCAGTTCGACTCGCAGCGTTCGGCGGCCAACACCAACGACCTGCGGGGCAAGCTGCTGCGCATCCACCCGCAGGCCGACGGGACCTACACCATCCCGAGCGGCAACCTGTTCCCGCCGGGGACGGCCAAGACCCGCCCCGAGATCTACGGCATGGGGTTCCGCAACCCGTTCCGGATGAGCGTGGACAAGGCGACGGGCGTCGTCTATCTGGGTGACTACGGCCCCGACTCCGGTTCGACCAACTCCAGCCGCGGCCCGAGCGGGCAGGTGGAGTTCAACCGGATCACCTCGGCCGGAAACTACGGCTGGCCGTATTGCACCGGCAGCAACACCACGAACGAGACCTACAACGAGTACACCTTCCCCAGCGGCCCCTCGCAGTCCAAGTACAACTGCTCCGGTGGCCCGACCAACAACTCCTTCCGTAACACCGGCCTGACCACACTCCCCGCGGCCAGGCCGGCGTGGATCAAGTACGCCGGCGACTCCGGATCCCCGCCGGAGTTCGGCAGCGGCTCGGAATCGCCGATGGGCGGCCCGGTCTACCGCTTCGACCCGAACAACAGCTCCGCGGTCAAGTTCCCCCAGGCGCTGGACGGGCGGTTCTTCGCCGGCGAGTACGGCCGCCGCTGGATCAAGGCGATCGAGGTCAAGTCCGACGGCGGCTACGGAGAGATCTCCGCGTTCCCCTGGTCGGGCACGCAGGTGATGGACATGGCCTTCGGCCCCGACGGCGCCCTGTACGTGCTGGACTACGGCACCGGGAGCAACAACCAGGCGCTGTACCGCATCGAGTACATCGGCAAGGCCAACCGCAACCCGATCGCCAAGGCGGCGGCCGACAAGACCTCCGGCGCGAGCCCGCTGACGGTGAACTTCTCCTCCGCCGGCAGCTCCGACCCCGAGGGCGGCGCGCTGACCTACTCGTGGAACTTCGGCGACGGCACCTCCTCCACGTCCGCCAACCCGAGCAAGACCTACACCACCAACGGCAGCTACACCGCCACGCTCACCGTGAAGGACCCCCAGGGACTGACCGGTAGCGCGAGCGTCAACGTGAGTGTGGGCAACACCGCGCCCACGATCACCTTGTCCCAGCCCGGCGACGGGCAGCTGTTCTCCTTCGGTGACAGCGTGCCGTTCCAGGTGACCGGAAGCGACGCCGAGGACGGCGCGCTGGACTGCTCGAAGGTCACGGTCACCTACTTCCTGGGCCACGACAGCCACAGCCACCAGATCACCGAGAAGGCCGGCTGCAGCGGGACGATCACCGTGCCGTCCGACGGTGAGCACGACGCCGCGGCCAACCTCTACGGCCTGTTCGTCGCGTCCTACACCGACAACGGCGGGCTGACCACCACCAGCATGCGCACCTTGCAGCCCAGGCACCGGCAGGCCGAGCACTTCGCGGCCCAGCAGGGCATCACGGTGACCGACCACACCAGTGCCGAGGGCGGCAAGACCGTCGGCTACATCGAAGACGGTGACTGGATCTCCTTCACGCCCTACAACCTCGGCAACGCCACCAAGATCACCGCTCGGGTCGCGTCGGCCGGGGCCGGCGGCCGGATCGAGGTGCGGGCCGGCTCGGCGACCGGCACTCTGCTGGGCACGGTGACCGCGCCGGTCACCGGAAACTGGGAGACCTTCGTCGATGCCACCGCCACGCTGAGCGGCGCGCCGACCACGCCCACGACGCTGTACTTCGTCTTCCATGGCACGACCGGCTCGACCAGCCTGTTCGACCTGGACGCCTTCACCTTCGACACGGGCAGCACGCCCACACCCACGCCCACCCCGACCCCGACGCCCACCCCCGGCACCACGGGCTCCATCAAGGCGACGGCGTCCGGCCGGTGCCTGGACGTCAACGGCGCCTCGCAGACCAACGGCGCGCTGGCCCAGATCTGGGACTGCAACAACGGCGCCAACCAGACGTGGAGCTCCACCACCGCGAGTGAGCTGCGGGTCTACGGCAACAAGTGCCTGGACGTCAACGGCGCCGGCACCGCCGACGGCACCGCGGTCCTCATCTGGGACTGCAACGGCCAGAACAACCAGAAGTGGCGCTTCAACAGCGACGGCACCATCACCGCCGTCGGCGCCAACAAGTGCCTGAGCCTGGCGAGCAACGGCACCGCCAACGGCACCAAGGCGCAGATCTCCACCTGCAACGGCGCCACCGGCCAGAAGTGGGCCCGCGCCTGACCAGCCCGTTCCATCCGCGGAATCCCATCACCACGTGATGTGGCGCCCAGCGCGGTCCATGACCGCGCCGGGCGCCACGACGGAAGGACATTTCCATGCTGCGACATCCGACCGGCGCCGTACCCGCGCCGGGTAGAAGATCCGGCCGCGGGGCCGCCGCGCTGCGGCGCGTGTCACTCGCCGCGGTGGCGCTGGCCACCGCCGCGGCCCCCCCGGCGGCCGCCCCGAGGGTCACCGCCGCCCCCGCCCCGGCGGCCGCGTTCAAGGTGCGCGGGTTCTGCAACACCGCCGCCGTCCGGCAACACTCCAACCCCCCCGGTATACAG
>NZ_JBFBIK010000204.1:0-7260 GCF_040685555.1 Sphaerisporangium sp. NPDC088356 | reverse complement strand
TGCGACGGGCAGCGCTTCTGGTGGTGCGCGGGCTGGGATGCCCAGCGACGTCGGCGGATCTACGGCACACAGCAGGTCGGCCAGACGGAGCGCACCGCGCGGCGCGTCGTCTTCCACTGCACCCGTCTTCACGAGCGTCAGTCAACGCAGCCTCCTGGGCGCGCGTCATGAGCGATCCTGCGGAGTGTGTAGGTCCACACGTGGCCATGGATCAGCACGGTCACGCAGTGCTCGACTGGTCGGCTTCCCATCACGAGATCGAGCGAGGGCGTCCGATCTTGTGAACCAACTCTTGCCGAGCAGCGGTGTATGAGCTGCGCCGGGGCGGTGGGCGGGCGTTCATTCGCCAGACCGTGCAAATCGACGACGGCGGGCCGGTGGTGCACGAGACGCCGTGCTGGTCGATCGGTTGGGCTCGGGTGGTCTGGGCGAACCTGTTGTGCGGCGGAGCACGATAGCCGCACCCGGCAATCCCGCCCCAAAGCTGGTCTAGCGGCGCGGCCTTCCCCCGTGTCCGCGTCGCCGTACCTAATCAAAGATCACCGTGACCAGACTGTATGCCATTCGAGGTAGCTCGGCCCTACAGGTAGCGATGTGAACCACATGAGACGGTGTTGCTTGCTGCATGGACCAAAAGGCACCCGCGTTAGGAGAGCGGCGGCTGAACAGCTGACTTATGTGTTCTGACCTGCACAGACGCTTTACTAAGTCCGCATTGTCCGTATGATCATCCCGTGTATGTCCCGTGCCGAAGGGGAAGCGGCGGCTGCATCATTCCGGCACCGACCGGGCTGCGCGCCGTTTGCAGCGCGACGTTCGCATGGCTCGCACCACGACTTGTCGCTCAGGCCAACCTCACGGAGAACAGAGACGAACTTCTGCATCAATCCTTCCCGTAAGCCTGCACGATTGGTAAGGCTGGCCTACGGTCAGTGCATGTGGATATTTGCTTTATGGGGGCTGGGCGGAGGGCTGGCCATTGAGGCCCTGGACTTCATTAAGGCGGTACGGCGGGTCGGGCATGGCTGGCCCTGGCGTTATCCATACGGACCTGGTGGTGGCCCGTATCTTGTCTCAGTGCTGAGTCGAGCAGCGGCTAGTGCGGTAGTAGCTGGGGCCGCCGGTGCCTCAGTCAATGGCATGACCCCACTGATCTCTCTCGCCCTGGGTGCGTCGGCACCGCTTCTGCTTGAGAAGCTGAGCCAGCAAATCCCGCTCCAAGCGGACCTGCCCTTGGGGGATCGTACGGCGGCATCAGAGTTAGGGAGCGTGTCTCACAATCCGTTGCTGGAGACCGGACATAAGTCCCAAGGTCAGCCACAAACTGCGGACGAAATTGGAATGTTGGGAGAGAAGCCAAAATGATACGCGCTAACTCGCCTATAGGTCGTGTCGTCATGGCATTCGCCCGTACCTCGCCAGCTTTCCTTCCGACTCAAGGTGGCAAACTTGGGCGCTGGCGGAGCGCCTTCGCCCGTATCGCCCCAGCGTTTACACAACCAGTGGCCATATCCAGCCCTGACAGCCTGAGTGGGGACTTAAGGGATGCGGGCCTTATAGATGTATCTGTTGTTGGCGCTCGGCGGATAGGCGTACCGCTGAACGACAAGGTTTTGTTAGGCGGGAACCCGGCTAGCACCGGCCTGTGGCGCGACAATCGCATCGGGGCCAGGGGCCACGTGAGAAACAGAAGCAGGTGGATTTCGGTCGCCGCTGGCCTAGGCACCTTGTTAATCGTGCTGGGATCGTTTGTCGTCAAGGCTCAGATTTCAGACTCTAACTGGGTGAGCATCAGTCCCTGTCGGGGGCCGGGAGGCTCGGTTGTAAACGCGACCGTGGTTCCCAGTAAAGCGCTACAGGATCAGGGATTGGTTTTCACGGCGTTGATTTATAGGCGCAGTCTTAGTAAGCCCGGAGAAACGGAACTCGCCCTGGCAGGGAAAATATCGGGCAAGATACCAGAAGGCTGGGTGCTGTACCCGTACGTATGGGCCGGGCCAAACAGTCTCGATGGCCAAGAGAACTCTAGTTCTGGTTCCTTTGTAGTCGGTGCAGCCACGATCCATCCTGATGAGAATGGTTGCTGGGCTCTCTCGAAGTTTCGGCTAGCCTATGCAGGAGTTCAAGCGCAAACCTATCGTTTTTATCTAGGACTGGCTTCGCCTGAGCAGCAGGCCTGCGTACGTCGAATCGAGAGGGCGACGGGGGATGTGTTTAGCGGTGATATCCAGGGTTGTGGGGTTAATATGCTTGGCTACGCAGTGCTTTCTATGCGGCCAACGAGTTCGCCCATAGCCTCTGTCGAGGACAATGCTGACCCCAAGACGACGGGTTGCACTTATGATCCGCAGGTCGCGACGCTAGACCGAGTAGAGATCGAAACCGCCGGCGGCCTCCGCCTCGGCGAGGTGGAGCTTCGCCACTCGCCCCAATGCATGGCTGCTTGGGGGCGTTTCACGCCCAACAGTGCCATGACTCCGTTGACGCATGCCAGAGTGCGCATCGTTGCAGATCGGCCCGCCACCAACACCGCCGGATCGGCATATGAAATCAAGGCGGATGGGCACGAAATTTTTGGCAACATTCTTAGCGAAAAGTCTGGCTGTGTTCAGATTACTGTAACGATCACAGCGGACAACGTCGCCGGCTCCGCAGTCACGGCCTGCAAACCATGACCACGGCTGCTTGTTTGTAAGAATTCTCCTAGAAGTATAAGGGCAGAGGTGATGTCTGGAAGCGCGTCTTAGAACTGAGTCGAGGACCGTTCGGCATGGGCGGAGCCGCTCGCATGGAAACGTCAGATTCTGTTTACGAGTTGCGCGGTGTCACGGCACCTCCCTGGCACGGTTCATGCGCTCGATCCAGACGTCGTCGTAGCCAGCCATACAGCGGTGGTAGATACGCTGCAAAACCTCGACACTGTGGCCCGCCCATTCGGCGACCTGGACCGCAGGGATTCCGGCTTACAAGCGCCAAGTTACGCCTGCGTGCCGGAGATCGTATGGTCTACGCATGAGTGGGGAGGCGAGTTGTTCGGGGCTGAGTTTGAGCTCCCGGACCTTCTTCCAAAGACGCGAGTAGGTCGACTTGGGAACGAGCCTCCCGCTCTCTGATCGAAAGAGCCGGCCGTCCGACACGACTCCGAAGCGGTTTATGTGTTCGCGGAGCTGGGTTACCAGCTCGGGCGGGATCGGCACCGGGCGGACGGCCTTCTTGGTCCTACCCTTCAGGCCGCGCTCGTCGTGGAGTTCGCCGTTGTCGGTGTATTCCTTGCCAACTTCCGGTGCCGAGGCCTTCAGGATGAGCTTTCCCCACCCGATTTGCGGAAGGTGGCAGTCAGCCCGCCTCAGGCGGCTGTCCTCAGTGAGACGCAGCATCGCGTAGTACATACAAGCGAAGAAGGCCACGAACCGCGGCCCCTGCCTGCGACCAACGTAGCTGCACGCGATGAGGGCCTCGGTGACCTGTCGTGGGTTTCCGACCGAGCGGGGATCGACAGCGACGTCGACGTCAGGCTGTGCCCACTCGTTCATGAGGGCCTCTGAATCGAGAGGGTTCTCCTTCAGCCGCCCCTGGTTCACGGCGTATCGCAAGGCGTTGTATATGACGCGGCGTCGGCGCTGGTAATACTCCGGCGCGGCCGCCGTTCCGTCGATGAGCGTGGCGTGCCAGCAGTCGCAACGGCACGGACCCCGCCTCGTTCGCCGACGGTGATCGCACCGCCCGGCCGTGCACCGCCAAGCCGACCCCACCCCGAGCATCCCGCCGCCGAACCCACACGTACCGATCGAAAGGAGACGGGGAACGGGCCTGCATGGACCCCGCCCCTGCTCGGCGGCGACGTGGCCGTGTTGCGGAACACGGCCGGATTGGCGGGCATCGGGCTGCTGTCCGCCGTACTGGGTGAGCCGATGGCGTGGGGAGAAATTGTCAAGACCTGTGGACGGTGGCGTCATCGGCCGCATACGCCGGCGCCATCGGATCTCGACTCCCTGCCGTTGGTGGGTGGGGGTGAGACCGAGGGTGGTGGCGACGGCGGCGGATGCGTGGTGTTCGGGATGTATGTGGGCGATGACGGTCTGCACGGGCTGCCGACCGAGCCAGGTGACGAGCCCCTGGGCGGCTTCGGTGGCGATGCCTCGCCTCTGCCACGGAGTCCCCACTACCCAGGCGATCTCAGCGACGGGCCCGTGGTCGGAGGGACTGATCGTCGCCTGGACCGTCCCGGTCAGGCATGCTTCGTCGCGGAGCCGGATCACCCAGTTCAGCCAGCCGACGGCGGGATCGGGAGAGCCGGCGACGAGGCGCTGGTAGCGCGCGAGCAGGGCCTGCGGGGTGTCGGGGGCGCCACCGATGAAGGTGTGCAGGGCCGGGTCGGACAACACCGTGGCCATCTCCTGGGCATGTTCGACGCGGAGCGGCAAGAGGTCCAGCCGCCGGGTGGTGATGCCCTCGGCCCGGATGGCGTTCATGCGGCCACGTCCTGGGGTCGTTCGACGAGGTGACCGTTCTCGAAGCGGACTCCAGCGCGGACCAGGGCGACGAGGTGGGGTGCGGTGATAGCCCGCCAGCGGGCCTGGGCGGACTCGGCGAGTTTGAAGACCATGGCGAGTGCGGCGGCAGGGGCTGCCCGCGCCGCGGGTGACCTTGGTCCGAGGGCTGGCATCATCTGCTGTCGCAGTACGGTGACGTAAAACTTCCGGAAGGCGCCGTTGCGCGCTCCGATGACATTCGCTACCGCTGGAAGGACGCCGTCGCGAAGCAGGTACCACGCGAGGAGGTCATGAAGAACGGCTGATGACCTGATGCGTGTTCGGTCCGTGAAACATTTGGGTGCGACCTCCAGTCACTGATCACAGGGGGCAATCTCGACGAAACCGGCATTGATCTTTCGCGGCTCCCCGCTCAGCTTCTGGTCCACGACGTCTTGGGCCCGGCAACGCTTGCGTACCTTGATGCCGATGACTTCGCTGACGCTGAAGTCGAACATTCGCGGACGGGGAGCATGCCGTGAGCAGATCGCGGCGCGTATTCCGCCCATGCCCCGCACTGGGGGCGCCGGACAGTGGTCGGTAGCCGAATTACGCAGACCCGCGACCTGGGCGAAAGTGGCTTGAGCTTCCCCGCAGGCTCGGTGCGCGATGAGGAGCATCGGCCGAGCCTTCGTGATCGAGACGTGCGTTGATGAGGATTCATTGCTCGAATCGGAGCCTCGCGGCCCTTGACCGGCGAGCCGTTAGGCTGTGCCCGTGACACCCAGTGCTGAGCGGGGAACGGCGTTGCGTGCGGACGCCGCACGCAACCGCGCACGGGTGTTGAAGGTCGCCCGCGAGCAGTTGGCCATGGGCGACGACTCGCTCATGCTGAACACCATCGCCCGGCTCGCGGGAGTGGGCGTCGGGACCGTGTACCGGCATTTCCCCAACCGGCACGCGCTGCTGGAGGCGCTGCTGGCGGAACGCTTCCAGCAGCTCGTCGACGAGGCGCAGGCCGCGGCGGCCGACGAGGACGCCCTTTCGGGTTTGCATCGTCTTCTGCGTTTCACTCTCGGACGCATGCTGGATGACGCCGGGTTCGCAGCGGTGCTCGAATCCGGCAGCGACGCCGATGCGCAGACCTCGGCGATGAGGGTCGAGCTGGACCGTGCCGTCGCGGAGCTGCTCGACCGTGCCCGCCGCGCGGGCGCCATCCGGTGGGGCATCGAGGCGGACGATGTCCGCCGTCTGCTCTGCGGTATCGAGCACGCGGTCCGCTCCGGTGGCAACGACGCCGAGCATGCCGAGATCTACCTCGACGTCCTCCTTGAAGGCCTGCGCCCCCCGCGCTGACGGCAGCCTGGAACCCGCAGCTTGGGAGTTCGTTGCCGCACACCCGTCTCCGCTAAACGGATAGTCATCCATTTATGCTACGGTGTGAGCCTTAAATCGGATGGCTATCCGGTAGCGTTCGACCAGTGGAGGGCGGGGCCATGGGCAAACGGGCCGTGGTGACGGCGGGGACCGGAGGAATCGGCTTGGAGACCGCGATGGGGCTGGCGGCGACAGGTCACGCGGTGACCGTGATCGGCCGGAACGCCGAGCGGGGTGCTCGCGCGGTCGAGAGAATCGACGCGGTGGCGACAGGGCAGGGGGCGAGGTTCGTCGCCGCCGACCTCGCATCGCTCGACTCCGTCCGAGGGCTAGCCGCCCGGCTCGCGGGAGAGGGCCCGCTGAACGTCCTGGTCAACAATGTCGGGGCGATGTTCGCAGGTCGGCAGCAGACGGTGGACGGGATCGAGGCGTCGTTCGCCGTCAACCACCTTTCCCCGTACCTGCTGACCGAACTGTTGCTGGAGCCGCTCCGGGCCGGAGGACCGAGCCGGATCGTGAATGTCACCTCGGGCGCGGTCCGGACGGCCAAACGCTCCTTCGACGCCGTCGAGCCGCCGGGCGGCTACTACGGCTTTCACTGGTACGGCCGAGCGAAGCTCGCCAACCTCGCTTACACGCTGGATCTGGCGGAGCGGCTGCGAGGCACGGGCATCTCGGTTTTCGCGGCCGATCCCGGCGGCGCGGCCACCGCGATGACCGACGGCACCATGCGGTCGCCGAAGATCGTCTCGCCGGGGCTGCGGCTGCTTTGGCCGCTGGTCCGGCGTACCTTCGAACGCGCCACGTCCGGCTCCGCGTCACTGGCCGCACGGTCGTCGGTCCTCGCGGCGGCCGACGCCTCACTGGACGGGCGGACCGGCCTGGTCATCGGACCCAAGGCTCGTCCCGTCGCGCCCTTCCGCCCCGTCACCGACTCCCGAATGGCCGAGGCCGTCCTCCGGCTCAGCCGGCAGCTGGCCCCCCTCACCTCAACCTGACCTTCACGCGAGAGAGAAGGCCGGACAGATCGGCCCAGGCGTGGGATCTGCGGCGCCGGCCAGATGGATGTGAAATCCGCCGCACGGGCCCCGTACTCCCGGAGACCCCGGCCTGGCACCGGCCCTGGGAGTGAGGCATCATCTCCTGCGGCCGATCCTGTGACCTGCGGTTCTGGAGCTCCGAGGGCTCCGGGTCCCGCCCTCTGACGTGCGCGGCCGCGCCCAAGCCCTGAAGGTCACCGCGCCATTGGTGGCACCAACGTCAAGCTAGGTGACCCATCAGGGTGGGGCGCCTGCCAGACGGGCCTGGCGCCCACCGAGGGGTAGCTCTTCGCGTGCGGCCCATGGACTCCGCCGATCTTTCAGATGCAGGTCGTTTTGCTGCGACGGTCTGGGGTGCGGTTCGGCGATTG
>NZ_JBFBIK010000203.1:0-7270 GCF_040685555.1 Sphaerisporangium sp. NPDC088356 | reverse complement strand
GGCCCCGATCGGGCGCGCGCCGGGCGTTCGAGCGGGGGTTGGTGCGGTAGCTGTACCACTCGTCGGTACGCGACCAGGTCGGCCCCAGATGAGCGGTCGCGGCGTGCGCCCGGTCCTCGTTCCGTACGGTGGCCTGCTGGATCGCCGGGTGGTTGTTGAACCAGGCTCCCATCAGCTGCCCGTAGTACGGCCAGTCGTACTCGGTGTCGGCGGCCGAATGCACCCCCACGTAGCCGCCCCCGCCGTCCACGTACGTCTGAAAGGCGGCCTGCTGGGTGTCGTTCAGCACATCACCGGTGGTGCTGAGGAACACCACCGCCTTGTACTGGGCGAGGTTGGCCGCGCTGAAGGCGTTCGAGTCCTCGGTCGCGTCGACGGCGAAGTCGTTCGCGGCCCCCAGGTCGCGGATGGCCTGAATCCCGTTGGGGATCGAGTCGTGCCGGAACGCTGCCGTCTTGGAGAACACCAGCACCTTGAAGGCGGCCGCCTGGGCGGGGATGGCGGGGATCATGGTCGCGGCGGCGGCGGTGAGCGCCACCACGGCCACCGACAGGCGTCGCAGCACGGATGTCTTCCGGTCGCTCCCCCCGATGCGCCCGAGCGCGGCGGGGGTCAGATGTCGCAGCATGGGTGTCCTTCCGTCGTGGCGCCCGCGCGCGGCCCCCTTTCGGCTGTGAAAGCTGGGCCGCGCCGGGCGTCACATCAATTGGTGATAGCGGTGCGTTCGAGGTCGGGTGGTGTCAGGCTCGGGTCCACTGCTGGTTCACGCCGCCGTTGCAGGTCCAGATCTGCGCCTTGGTGCCGTTGGCGGTGCCCGCACTCGCCACGTCCAGGCACTTGTTGGCGCCCACGGCGGTGATGGTGCCGTCGGTGTTGAGGCGCCACTTCTGGTTGTTCTGGCCGTTGCAGTCCCAGATGACCACCGCGGTGCCGTCGGCGGTGCCCCCGCCGTTGACGTCCAGGCACTTACCGCCGTAGACCCGCAGCTCACTCGCGCTGGTGGAAGTCCACTGCTGGTTGGCCCGCCCGTTGCAGTCCCAGATCTGCACCTGTGCGCCGTTGGCCTGCGAGGCGCCGTTGACGTCCAGGCACCGCCCCGACCCCACACCCCGCAGAGCACTCGCGCTCCCCGAAGGCGACGGAGAGGGCGAGGGTGACGGAGAGGGCGAGGGCGAGGGCGACGCGCCGGTGTCGAGGGTGAAGGCGTCCACGTCGAACAGGTAGCCCTGTCCGGCCGGGCCACGGAAGACCAGATACAGCGTCGTGGTGCCGGTCGGCGCGCCGCTGAGGTTCGCTGAGAAGTCGGTGAAGGTGTCCCAGCTTCCGGTGCTCGTGACGTTCACCGTGCCCAGCAGCGTGCCCGTCGCCGAGCCCGCCCGCACCTCGATCCGGCCGCCCGCGCCCGCCGAGGACACCCGAGCGGTCATCCTCGTCGCGTTGCCCAGGTTGTACGGCTGGAAGGAGATCCAGTCGCCGTCGTCGGTGAAGCCGACCGTCTTGCCGCCTTCGGCGGTGGTGTGGTCGGCCGTCTGGACGCCCTGCTGGGCCCCGAAGTGCTCGGCCTGCCGGTGTCGCGGCTGGAGCGTGCGGGTGCTGACGGAGGTCAGACCCCCCTTGTCGGTGTAGGAGGCCTCGAAGACGCCGTAGATGTTGGCCGCGGCGTCGTGCTCACCGTCCACCGGCACAGCGATGGAGCCGCTGCAGCCGGTCTTGGAGGTGATCTGGTGACGGTGACTGTCGTGGCCCAAGAAGTAGGTGACGGTGACCTTGGTGCAGTCGATCGTGCCGTCCTCCGGGTCGCTGACGGTGACCTGGAAGGGCACGGTGTCGCCGAAGGAGAACAGCTGACCGTCGACCGGAGTGGTCAGTGTCACCGTCGGGGCGGTGTTGCCGGCGGCCACGATCACGCTCGCCGTCCCGGGCAGGCCCTGGGGGTCCCTGACGGTCAGCGTCGCCGTGTAGGTGCCGTTGGTGGCGTAGGTGTGACTCGGGTTGGCGGCGGTGGAGGTGCTGCCGTCACCGAAGCTCCACGAGTAGCTGAGCGCGCCGCCCTCGGGGTCGGAGCTGCCGGCCGAGGAGAAGTTCACCGTCAGCGGGGTCGGACCCGAGGTCTTGTCGGCGGACGCCTTGGCGATGGGGTTGCGGTTGGCGGTGCCGATGTACTCGATCCGGTAGAGGGCCTGGTTGTTGCTGCCGGTGCCGTAGTCGAGCACGTACAGCGCCCCGTCGGGGCCGAAGGCCATGTCCATGACCTGCGTCCCCCTCCAGGGGAACGCCGAGATCTCCCCATAGCCGCCGTCGGACCTGACCTCGATCGCCTTGATCCACCTGCGGCCGTACTCGCCGGCGAAGAACCGCCCGTCCAGCGCCTGCGGGAACTTCACACTGGAGTTCAGGTTCGGGTCGTAGTGGTACACCGGACCGCCCATCGGCGACTCCGACCCGGAGCCGAACTCCGGCGGGGTTCCGGCGTCCCCGGCGTATCTGATCCACGCCGACTTGGCCGGCGGCAGCTTGCTCTGCCCCGTGTTGCGGAAGGAGGTGTTGCTCGGGCCGCCCGCGCAGTCGAACTTGGCCCCTGACGGGCCGTTGGGGAAGGTGTAGCGGTTGTAGGTCTCACTGGTGGTGTTCGTGCCCGTGCAGTACGGCCACCCGTAGTTGCCCGGCCCGGTCACGCGGTCGAACTCCACCTGCCCCTGCGGCCCGCGATTGGCATTGGTGGTGCCCGCGTCCGGACCGTAGTCGCCCAGGTACACGATCCCGGTGGCCTTGTCCACGCTCATCCGGAACGGGTTGCGGAACCCCATGGCGTAGATCTCCGGCCGGGTGTTCGCCGTCCCTGACGGGAAAAGGTTGCCGCTGGGGATGGTGTAGGTGCCGTCGGGCTGCGGGTGGATCCGCAGGAGTTTGCCGCGCAGGTCGTTGGTGTTGCCCGCCGAACGCTGCGCGTCGAACTGCGGATTGCGGTCGGTCCGCTCGTCCAGGGGCGAGTACCCGCTGGAGTCGAACGGGTTGGAGTCGTCGCCGGTGGTCAGGTACAGGTTGCCCTGGGCGTCGAAGTCGATGTCACCGCCGACGTGGCAGCACTGTCCCCGGTCGTTGTTCACCTGGAGCACGACCTTCTCGCTCGCCAGGTCGAGCGTATTGTCGGACTTCAGCGCGAACCGCGACAGGTTCAGGTGCCCCTTCCACTGGTCGAACTGCGTCTGGGTCCACTGGTCGGCGCGTCCCCGCCCGGAGTGTTCAGCGTGGGCGAGTAATACAGCCAGACGTACCGATTGGTGGCGAAGTTCGGGTCGACCGCGACGCCCTGCAGACCCTCCTCGTCGTGGCTGTAGACGTTGAGTTTGCCGGCCACCTTCGTGTTGCCGTTGGCGTCGGTGACCCGCACCGTGCCGTCGCGGGCGGTGTGGAGCACCGAACGATCCGGGAGGACGGCCAGCGACATGGCCTCCCCCAGTTCCGCGCCGCCGGTCGCCAGCGTGACCTGCTGGTAATCGGACGCCGAGATGGTCAGCGCGTTCGCCGGGGAGGAGGTGAGCGCGAGGGCTCCGGGAATGATCAGCGCCATCGTGGTCAGTAGTGTGAGCCACGGACGTCGGGACATAAGTGTTCCTTCCCGACAATGACGATCAGTCACGGCAAGCCGCGCGCCCACCGCGCCGTTGCCACGGTTTTGCTTCGTGCCCGGAGAAGTACCGCCTCCGGACCCCTCATCCGGCCGCTGATTCGCGGCGGCCGGGTCGTGAGGGATCGGTAGCCGATCGCTGTCGAGCGGGAGGAGTCCGTTTTCGTTGTCGAATCGGTTCGACTCAGGACCGCCTCCCGCCCCCGCCGGATGGGGCGACGGGGGCGTGGACAGACGGTGTCAGACGCGGGTCCACTTCTGGTTGTTCTGGCCGTTGCAGGTCCAGATCTGCGCCTTGGTGCCGTTGGCGCTGCCCGCACTGGCCACGTCCAGGCACTTGTTGGCGCCCACGGCGGTGATGGTGCCGTCGGTGTTCAGGCGCCACTTCTGGTTGTTCTGGCCGTTGCAGTCCCAGATGATCACCGCGGTGCCGTCGGCGGTACCCCCGCCGTTGACGTCCAGGCACTTACCGCCGTACACCCGCAGCTCACTCGCGCTGGTCGACGCCCACTGCTGGTTGACGCCACCGTTGCAGTCCCAGACCTGCACCTGCGCGCCGTTGGCCTGAGAGGCGCCGCTGACGTCCAGGCACCGCCCCGACCCCACGCCCCGCAGCGCGCTCGTCGCCGGCGGGTTACCTGTGGGAGTGATCGAGGGAGTCGCCGTCGGCGTCGGGGTGCCGCCCCCGAACTGGGCGAAGAAATTCCACACCACTGCCCTGGTCCAGGAGTTCTCGCCGGGTTCGAAGTCGCCGGACTTCCCGTCCACGGGATTGGGGGTGTGGCCGGCGTCGAACGCCGCCCATGCGACCGGATACCCGGCCCGGCACCCCGAGTAGTAGGTGACGACGTGCGTCAGGCTGCCCTGTGCCGGCTCCGGCGGGTTCTGGGGCGTGCAGCCGTTGTTCCTGACGAATCTGTCACGCAGCGACCGGCCCCCGGAGATGTTGAGCACCGGGTCCCTGAGGCCGTGCAGCCCGATGTACGCGATGGGCTCGGTGCCGCCGCTGCACCCGCTGAGCTGCCCGCCGGAGTAGACCGCCACCGCGCGGAAGACCGTCGCCCGGGCACACGCGAGCGCGTAGCTCATGCCGGCGCCGTAGCTGAAGCCCAGGGAGAAGCGCTGGGAGGTGTCGACACACAGGTCCGCCTCGATCCGCCGGATCATGTCGTCGACGAAGGTGATGTCCTCACCGCCGGAGTTGGCCCAGCCGTTGTTGATGCCCTGGGGCGCGACGAAGATCGCGGTGTTGTTCGACAATGCCCTGAGCCCGTAGTAGGACCAGGGGTACCCACTGGTTCCGCCCGAGTCGACATCGTTGGCGGTGCCGCCGTTCCAGTGGAACCCGAAGATCAACCGGTAGGGGGTGGTGTTGTTGTAGTTGTCGGGAATTCGCAGGATGTAGCTGCGATTCTTCCCACTTGTCGTAATCGACTGCGTACCGCTTCTCAGCGTCGGAGTCTTGCCGCATCCCGCGGTGGCCGCGAGGGTGCTCGTTCCGGTGAGCGACGTGGTCGCGCGGTCGCCCAGCGCCGAGTGCGCCGTGGCCAGGACGAGCAGTGCCGTGGTCGCGATAGCGGTGAAGAGAGACCTATGCCTCAACATCACACCAATTCCTTTGCCGTTCGAATGGTGACATTCATAGACGAGGAAGGCATCTCCTCCACCTTTCGGGGAGTGGGGGTGTCGGCCAGCGTTTCTGGTCCCTGACTCCGGTTGGACACGGCGCGCCGCGTTCTGCCGATCGAAACTCGTCAGCCCCGCGCGTCTCTGCCGGCCGGTCGGGTCATCGCTGTGTTAACGCTCACTCAACGCCGCCGTAACCGGATCTCCCTTCTTCCTGATGGCTGGAGGCGATGGTGCAGCGGAGCAAATATGACCGCGACCCAGACTGTCAAGACTGGGCCTTTTCGGCGTTGCGGGCCCTTGCCTGAGACGACCCGTCGCTCCTGCTTCTGGCCAGGGGCGGCGGCCGTCGTCAGCACTGAGGCACCGTGATGAAACTTTCACCGCCATCGATCGAATCGTTTCCGAGGACGCGAACGGGCGATCACGCCAGTCGGCCACTCCCGGCCCGCGGGAGCGGGGCAACCGCCCGGTACGTGGGCCGGACCGAGCGGGCCCTTGCCACGAGCGATGTGGTTTCCCGACGCCTGCGTGATCGTGTCGTGGAAGGCGCGGTCGCTCTAGGCGTACGTGACGTGGTCGTCCACGAGCTCGTCGCGGGCGGGGGGCCGGCAGCGGGGGGGCCGGAGCGCTCCCCGCGGCTCTGCCCGCCGCCCTGGTGGTGGGCCGCCCACGCCTACGCGAGGCCGTGGTGACCGTGCTCGACGACAAGGTCACAGGCCTGTTGGAGGGAGTCGGGAGCCAACCCTGGCGCACGGCCCCGTGTGCGAAGTTCGAAATAGGGTCTTGACGATCCCTTGGGCCGGAAACGTAATTGGTACCAAGCCCGGGGACTCCCCACCTAGGGCCCTTCGCGGTTCGGCCAGGCACTCCAGATCGGGGCACGCGCTTCGCACCGTCCCGGGCGTGGCCGGCCGCGTCGATGTCCGGCCCGCCGCACCCAGCAACCCCGCGGCGTCCACTCGGGGGGACCGCGCACCTTCCTGGAGGAAAATGTGAGCGCTAACAACACGCCGCATGGATGTGGCCCGCTGTGCGTGGTGACCGCGGGGCTTTGCTCGCCGGGGACCGCCAGGGGTGGCAGAGGCGACGGCTCCACTTTCCCCTCCGCACCGGCGGGCACATCCCCATTGGGGCGCCCGACCGGCAACCGGAGGCCGGGAATACCGCCGTCCGGCGTCATGATCGAATCGATTCGAGACAACGACCGTCCACCCAGCAAGACCACAGCCAGATCCCCCAACCCAGCCACGGTCTGTGTGGCGCCGACCGGAGGAAATCCGTGAACCTCAGAAGAAGACTCGGCCGCCTCGCGAAGGCGACCTTGGTCCCCCTGACCGTGCTCTTAGCCGGGACAGGGCTTTCGGCCGCCTCGCAGTCCGCTGCCAATTCCGCTACATCGCTTCCCTGCGACATCTACGCCGCGGGCGGCACGCCGTGTGTGGCGGCCCACAGCACGACCCGTGCCCTGTACGGCTCCTACAACGGCCCGCTGTACCAGGTGCGCCGCTCCTCGGACAACACCACCCGCGACATCGGCCTCCTCAGCGCGGGCGGAGTCGCCGACGCCGCCACGCAGGACTCGTTCTGCGCCGGCACGACCTGCCTGATCACCATCATCTACGACCAGTCCGGCCGGAACAACCGCCTCACCCAGGCGCCCCCCGGCGGCTTTTCCGGCCCGGCCGCGGGCGGATATGACAACCTCGCGAACGCGACCGCGGCGCCGATCACGGTCGGCGGCCACAAGGCGTACGGCGTCTACGTGGCCCCCGGCACCGGGTACCGCAACAACAACACCAACGGCGTCGCCAAGGGCGACCAGCCCGAGGGCATGTACGCCATCTTCGACGGCACCCACTACAACGGCGGCTGCTGCTTCGACTACGGCAACGCCGAGACCAACAGCCGTGACAACGGCAACGGCACCATGGAGGCCATCTACTTCGGCAACATCAAGGTCTGGGGCTACGGTTCCGGCAACGGCCCCTGGATCATGGCCGACCTGGAGAACGG
>NZ_JBFBIK010000202.1:0-7510 GCF_040685555.1 Sphaerisporangium sp. NPDC088356 | reverse complement strand
AGCGGGCGGAGACCGTGGTGCGCGTCGCCCGGTGGCTGGCGGGCCACGGCTTCCCCGCGGTGCGGCTCCTACCGGGCGTGGAGCAGCCCATCCGGCTGTACGGCCAGATGATCACCCTGTGGGAGCACATCCCCGAGACGGGGCTCCGGCCGGACGGCGCCGATCTCGCCATCTTGCTCAAGCGCCTGCACCGGCTCCCCGGCCCGCCCGCCGACCTGCCGCGATGGCATCCGATGGACGAGGTGCGCCAGCGCCTGGCCGAGCCTGAGGACCTGGACGCCGGCGACCACGCGTTCCTGCTGCGGGAGTGCGACGAGGTCGAGGAGCAGCTCGCGGGGCTCCGCTACGTGCTGCCGCGGGGCGTCATCCACGGGGACGCGTTCATCGGCAACCTCATCGCGGGCCCTCGCGGCCCGGTGCTGTGCGACTTCGACGGCACGTCCATCGGCCCCCGCGAGTGGGACCTCGCGCCCCTCGCGGTCGGGCGGCTCCGCCTCGACTACGCGACGGACGACCACGCGATGCTGGCCAAGCACTACGGAGTCGACATCACCGAGTGGGACGGGTTCCCGGTTCTGCGCCGCCTTCGCGAGCTGAAGCTGGTCACCAGCGTCCTGCCCATCCTGCGCAGTAACCCCGGCATCCGCCCCCAGTGGGAACACCGCATGCGGACCTACCGGGCCCGCGACCTCACCACCCGGTGGCAGCCGTACCGCTGACGCCGGGCGGGGGCGGTCTGGGCCGTGCCAGGATGTGACCGTGACGACGGCCATGGAGACGGGCATCGACCTGGCGGATCTGGCGTTCTGGCGCAGGCCGCCCCAGGAGCGCGACCACGATTTCGCGCGGCTCAGGAAGCTCGATCACCCGGTGTTCTTCGCCGAGCGCCGGGTGCCGCTGCTCCGCTCGGGCAAGGGGTTCCACGCCCTGGTGCGGCACGCGGACGTGGTGGAGGCCAGCCGCAACGCCAAGGTCTTCTCCAGTGAGCCCGCCGTGACCAACCCCGAGCCGCCCGGCTGGGTGAAGCACGTGTTCGGCGACTCGATGGTCAACCTCGACGACCCCCGCCACGCCCGCCTCCGCCGCATCGTGTCCCGCGCGTTCTCGCCCAAGATGCTCGGCAAGCTCGACGACGACATCGTGAGGGCCGCCGGGCGCATCGTCGACGACGTGGTCAAGGAGGGGCCGCGTGACTTCGTCGCGCAGGTCGCCGCCCGGCTGCCCATCCACGTCATCTGCGACATGGTGGGCGTTCCCGACGACATCCGGGCCAAGGTGCACCAGCACGTCGACGTCTCCACCGCGTACACCGGGGTGCGCATGAGCCTGCCGCGCACGGTCGCGATGGCGGGCCGCAACATGGCGGCGCTGTTGGCCCTGCAACGCCTGGTGATCAAGCTGGGCCGCGAGCGGGAGAAGAACCCCTCGGACGACCTGGTGTCCGCGCTGGTCAACGCCAACGTCGACGGCGAGCGGCTGACCCCGAGGGAGCTCGGCTCGTTCTTCACCCTGCTGCTGGTCGCGGGCAACGAGACCGCCCGCAACACGATGGCCCACGGGCTCAAGCTGCTCACCGACAACCCCGGCGAGCGGGAGCGGCTCGTCGGCGACTTCGACGGCCACATCGGCGGCGCGATCGAGGAGACCGTCCGCCACGTCTCGCCGATCATGCAGTTCCGGCGCACGGTCACCGAGGAGTACGAGATCCGGGGGGTACGGCTCGCGCCCGGCGACAAGGTGGTGCTGTTCTACGGTTCGGCCAACCGCGACGAGGACGTGTTCGACGACCCCGACCGGTACGACATCACCCGCAGCCCCAACCCGCATGTCGGCTTCGGCGGCCCCGGCCCGCACTTCTGCCTCGGCGCCAACCTGGCCCGCCAGGAAATCAAGATCATGTACCGCGAGCTGTTCACCCGCCTGCCCGGCATCCGCGCCGTCGGCGACCCCGAGCTCCTGCTCTCCAACTTCGACAACAGCGTCCGCACCCAGTCCTTCACCTTCTAGCCGGCCGGTCACGCCTGCCCGAGGCGCTGGAGGCCCTGCCGGCCCGCGCACCCGCCCGCACCCGGGCCGTGCTGATCGGCGCGCAGATGCGCAGGGGCCTCTACGGCGACCGGTGCGAGAGACATGACGGGGTCACCTACTGCACCCTGCCCACCTACACCTCCTAGATCCCCGTCCGGGCGCGGACCGTCCGTTGTTCCTCGGGCGGGGGACTCTGGCCCTGGCGGCCCCGGACGACCCCCGGTGAGCCCGTCCACCGGGGATGGGCCGCCGCGCTCCCGGTCCTGGTGCTCTTGCTGGTGGTGGCACACCGCGACCTCAGGGTCAGGGCGGGGAGCCTCCGGAAGCGGGTGACCGGTTAATGTCCGGGTTGTGGATATTGGCGACTTCAGCCTGGACCCGTCGATCACGCACCTGAACCACGGTTCGTTCGGGGCGGTGCCGCACTACGTCAGGGAACGGCAAGACGAGCTCCGCCGGGAGGTGGAGCTCAACCCCGACGTCTTCTTCGCCACGGTTCTCGACCGCATCGCCAAGGCGAGGAACGAGGTGGCGGCCTTCCTCGGTAGCGAGCCCGACGGCATGGCGTTCGTCGCCAACGTGACCGAGGGCGTCGCGGTCGCGCTGAACAGCGTGCCGCTCGCGCCCGGTGACGAGATCCTGATCAGCGATCACTCCTACGGTGCCGTGGAGATCGCCGTACGGCGGAGCGCTGAGCGTGCCGGGGCACGGGTGGTCAAGGTGACGCTTCCCGGGCAGGAGGACGGCGAGTGGTCGGGCGAGGAGGCCGCCGAGGCATTCCTGGGCGCGGTCACGCCGCGTACGAAGGTGGCGGTCTTCGACCACATCACCTCGGCCACCGCGCGCCTGCTGCCGGTGGCCCGCCTGGTGGAGGGGTTCCGCGCCCTCGGGGTGGTCACGATCGTGGACGGGGCGCACGCGCCGGGCATGCTGGACCTCGACCTGAGCGAGCTGGGCGCCGACTTCTGGACCGGGAACCTGCACAAGTGGGCGTTCGCGCCGAGGCCGTCCGGCGTGCTGGCGGTGGCCCCGGCGTGGCGCGAGCGGGTCGAGCCGCTGATCCCGTCGTTCTACCAGGGGGACGGCTTCCCGAGGAGCGTGGAGTTCCAGGGCACCCGCGACTACACCGCCTGGCTGGCCGCGCCGTACGGGCCGCGCCTGCTCGGCGACCTCGGCGCGGGAGCCGTACGGGCTCAGAACGCCGCGCTCGTCGCACGCGGCCAGGAGATCGTCGCGGAGGTGACCGGGCTGACGCCCTGGCGGTCCGACCCGGAGCTTTTCATGCGGATCCTGCGGCTGCCCGACGGCATCGGGGAGAGCCAGGCGCGGGCGGAGGCGCTGTCCGCCGAGATCTTGCGCAAGACGGGCTGCCGGGCGGCCATACGCCCGTGGCCCGGCACCGGCCTCCTCCGCCTCTCGGCCCAGGTCTACAACCGCGAGCAGGACTACCAACGCCTTGCGACCGGCCTTCGCGACGTGTTCGCCCAGAACGGCCGTCCGAACGGTACGGGGCCTCGTCCACGGCTCGCCGGATGAGGCCCCGCCGACACCTTGACGTGGCCTCCATCGCAGTGCCGGCCCGCCGTCCGGTGGACGGGCCCCACCATCGCCTCCGCCGCGGTGATGCTCGACGCCGTCGCCGATGCCCTCGACACGCCGCACTTGGTATGCCCGGCGTCGGCAGCGGTCCGTACAGATCGCGCCGCTGATCAGGCGGTGAGGCCTGCTAACGGCGGGGCGTGGTGACCGAGACGCTCCGGGACTTCGGGCTGTGATTGCCCGCACCGTCCCGGGCCCGTACCCAGAAGGTGTAGCGCTCGCCGGGTGACAGGCCGGTGACGGTGAGCGTGGTGGCGGTGGTCGCGATCTCGGTGGTGCCCGCGGCGCTCTTCTGCCCGACCTCGTACCCGGTGACGGCGACGTTGTCGGTCGCGCGCGGCCAGGTCAGCGTGACGCCGTGCGGGGTCGGACGGCCGGCGGTCAGGCCGGCGGGCGCGCGGGGCGGCACGGTGTCCGGGATGACCAGCTCGGTGATGGAGTTCGCCGGGTACGTGGCGGACACCACCGCGGACGGCGTGCCGTGCGACGACGCGGCGGGGGCGGGCCGCAGCGTCACGTCGGGGCCGCGGACGATGCCGGTCAGGTTCGCGCCGCTGTAGCGGTAGACCTGGGCGGTGCCGCCCGGCGCGGTGCCGGTGACGGTGAGCGGGCTGGCCAGGTCCGAGCTCGTCTTGTTGACGACCATCAGCGTCAGCGCGCCGTCGCTCCGGCGCGTCGCGCCGTACACGGCCAGCTGCGACTGGTCGGTGCTGGTGGAGCCGACCGAGGTGTCGCCGAACCGGCCTCCCTTGCCGTCGTAGTTCAGGTACATCCTGAAGGCGTACGCCCCGGGGTCGGTGGGCGCGGGCGGGCCCCATAGGGTCGCCAGGTCGGCGCCTTCCCGGCCGAAGATGCCCAGGGCGTCCGCCTGCGCGAGAGCGCCGTTGAGCGACCCGATGGCGCCGAAGCTGTACTCCGTGAGGGCGACCTTGGTTCCCGGGTAGTTCCGGGCGATCATGTCCTTCATCCGGGGGATGAGGTACACGGGCTGGTTGATCCAGCTCTCGTCGGTGTACGTACGGTCCCACAGTGTGCGGGTCTGCCGTAGCCGCAGCGCCTGCGTCGCGGCGTCACCGGGGTCGCCGGAGGTCACACCGCTGCCCTGGGGGTACCAGTGGTTGTCGTAGTAGTCCAGGATGCGCACGCCGTGGCTCTGCTCGTACGCCTTCATCTGCGCCAGGTACCACTCGCCGAACGGCAGGCCGCCGTGCGCGGCCTGGTCCGGCGGGTTGCTCCAGCACCCCTCGATCGCGCATCTCTGCTGGTCGGAGCCCGAGAGCGTCAGCGACGACCAGCCCCAGCCGACCGGCCCGAGGGTGGCCGCACCCGGATCGGCCGCCTTGACCGCGCCGGCGATGGCGTAGGTGCTGTCGCGCATCTCGTCGTAGGTTGGCCCGGCCGGGTGCACATCACGGTGGGTGGAGAACCAGATGTCCGGCTCGTTGTCCAGGTTGTAGAAGCGCACGCCGCCGTGGGCCGCGTCGCCGTACTTCGCGCCGAGGTGACCCAGCCAGCCGGTGACGTACTCGGGGCCGATCTCCACGCTGGTGTCGTGCGGGTCGTTCCCGGTTATTCTGGTGCCGTCGGGCCTGACGCCGTTGCCGCAGTCCGGGGCCCACGGGTCGGTCGACTGCTGCGGCCCGTACTTCGCCACGCTGAAACCGCACGCCTTCGCCCGTTCCTTGGGCGCCCACCCGATCAGGGGCACGGTCAGGATGGTGTCGGTGCCGGTGCGCACGTTCTGGTCGGTGAACCGGTCGGTCTCCGAGCCGTCCGGCAGGCCGGCGGGGTCGGGGTTGTCGCCGGGGACGTTCTCGAAGTACCAGTCGCTCGCCCGGTTGGTCGTGTCAGTCCGGTAGTCGTACCGGGTGGTGGCGTTGCCGCCCCACCGGCGCACCGGCAGACCCAGTTCCTTCGCCAGTGACTCGTCGGCGAAGTTCATCCCGTACACGTACGGGCTGATCGGGTGGGTCGGTGCTGTCAGGTCGACCGAAAGGCTCAGGTCGGCGGCTCGGGCTGTGCCGGTCGCTGCGCCGGGCGTGACCAGCAGGGCCGTGGACAGCAGGGCGGCCCAGGTCAGGGTTCGGGGCATGGCGTGGCGCCTCCTTCGGGGCGATGGTGCTGCCCCGCAGGAGCCGTGGTCTAGGCCCGCGCGCCCACTGGGAAGAGAGAGCACTGGTCATAGGCCCGCCGGAGCTGAAACTTTCACCTACGGCGATGCCGGCGGTCACCGCTCGCTCTGAACCGTACGAAGCCCCGCCCGAGCGCCCGGCTCGGTACGGCGGCGTGGGCGCGCGGCGGAGCTTGTCGGCAGAACGATACGACTCACCCGGCCAGCTCGCGTACGCCCTTCAGGAGCCGGTCCACGTCGGAATCGTCGGTGTAGGGGGCCATCCCGGCGCGTACGGCTCCCGCGTCGCCGAGTCCCAGCCGGTGGCTGCACTCCAGCGCGTAGAAGCTGCCCGCAGGGGCGTTGACCCCGCGCGCCGCCAGGAACTCGTGCACGTCGGCCGGCGGGACGCGGCCGACGGAGAACAGCGTCGTCGGGGTGCGCCTGCGCCGGGGCGAACCGTGCAGGACTACCCCAGGGATCTCGGCCAGCCCGGAGTCGAGCCGTTCGAGCATGATCTCCTCGTGCCGCTCCAGCGCGGCCATCGAACCGGCGAGGCGTTCGCGTCGGGTCCCTTCGCCTGGTACCAGATCGGCGAGGAAGTCCACCGCCGCCGTCGTCCCGGAGAGCACCTCGTACGGGAGCGTGCCCAGCTCGAACCGCTCAGGCACCACGTCGGTGGCGGGAAGCAGCTTGTCCGGATGGACGGTTTCGAGCACACCCGGGTCGGCGGCGAGCACGCCCAGGTGCGGGCCGAGGAACTTGTACGGCGAGCAGGCGAAGAAGTCGGCGCCCAGCTGTCCGATGTCCACCAGGGTGTGCGGCGTCAGGTGGACGCCATCGACGTACAGAAGCGCCCCGGCCGCGTGCACCGCCTCGGCGATCGCCGGGATGTCCGGACGCGTGCCGAGCAGGTTCGACGCGGCGGTGACGGCCACGAGCCTGGTGCGTTCGGTGAGCAAGTCGGCCACCGCGGCGGTGTCCAGCTCGCCGGTCTCGGGGGCGAACTCGGCCCAGCGCACCGTGACCCCGCGCGACTCGGCGGCGTGCACCCACGGCCGGATGTTCGCGTCGTGGTCCAGTCGGCTGACGACCACCTCGTCCCCGGGGTTCCACCCCTTCGCGAGGGCACGCGCCATGTCGTAGGTGAGCTGCGTCATGCTCCGGCCCAGTACGATGCCGGACGGCGTGCCGCCGAGCAGGTCCGCCATCGCCTGACGCGCCTCGATCACGATCGCGTCGGCCCGGCGCTCGGCTGCCGTACGGACCCCGCGGTTGGCGATCGCGGCGCGCAACGTGCCGGCCACGGCGTCCGCCACCACGTCGGGCACCTGCGACCCACCCGGCCCGTCAAAGTGCGCCGCGCCCTCGTCCAGCGCAGGGAACCGCGCCCGCACAGCCGCCACATCGTAAGCCACAAAACCTCCCCAAATCACCGCACCTCAATGGCATGACGATATGCCCAGTACCGCCCCCACATCCCCGCACCCGCACCCCGAACACAGCCCCACCCCGCACAAGGATGTTCCAATGACGGCTCGGGTCCGTGCCGGGGGCAGTGGTGGCGGCGGTGGTTCATGCCCGACGGCAATGACGGCGATGGTTCATGCCCATGGCTACGACGGGGATTCGTGTCCGGTGGCTGTGGTGGGCAGGCTCATGTCCGGTGATGTGGATGTGGCTGCGTAGTGGCCTTCCGGGCGGGTGGGCGGGAGTGCTGTGGGAGGTAGGTGTAGGTCCAGCGGTCTTTGCCGGTGCGGTGGCGTTGGTAGA
>NZ_JBFBIK010000201.1:0-7602 GCF_040685555.1 Sphaerisporangium sp. NPDC088356 | reverse complement strand
GTCATGCCCAGACGCTACCGGTTCATAGGGGCAGCTTTCCGACCGGTGCTGCTGCACAGCTAACCAGCACGAAGATCACGATCTACGGCTGGAGTACTAGTTTAGGCAACAGCATGTGGAACTGGACACCGGAGAGCTTCTCATCGGTCCCCCCAAGTCGCGGGCCGGCGTGCGTACCGTCGCGATCCCTTCGGGGATCATCCCGGTGCTTGAGCATCACCTTGCCGCCTACACCGGTCCCGAAGACGATGCGTTGATCTTCACGGGCTCTCGGGGCGGCATCCTCCGGCGGAGCAACTTCCGCCGGGCGGCCGACTGGGCGAGCGTCACGCGCAAGATCGATTTCCCCGGGCTGCACTTCCATGATCTCCGGCATACGGGGAACACGCTCGCGGCCGGCTCGGGGGCGAGTCTTCGCGATCTCATGGAGCGTATGGGGCACGACAGCGTACGCGCCGCAATGATCTACCAGCACAGTACGGCGCAGGCTGATCGGAAGATCGCTGACGCGATGAACGGCATGATCAAAGAAGCCGGTACGGGCGGATGATCGCGAAGGATCAGCGCCAAGATCCGTACCCTAATGGCACGCTAATGGCACGGAACCCCCGTCAGAAGATCTCTGGCGGGGGTGTTTTGGCTGGTGGGCGCTACTGGGTTCGAACCAGTGACCCCTCGCTTGTAAGGCGAGTGCTCTACCGCTGAGCTAAGCGCCCCGGACGCCCCTCGCGGGGCGCGGACGGGCTACACCTTACGGTACAGAAGGCGACCTGAGCACATCCAGCGCCCAAGTGGCTCCCGCGTCGGGGATGCCGGCGGCCTGCCAGCCGAGGAGGGCGGCGCCGAGCATGCCCGCGCTCATCCCGAGGGCGGCGCGGCGCAGCGGAGGGGCCGGCCGGAAGGTGAGCCTGCTTTCGAGCCGTTCGGCCAGGGGGGCGAACAGCGCCGGGCCGGCTTCGGCGAGGCCTCCGCCGATGACGATGGACGACGGGTCCAGCAGGAGCGTGTAGGAGGCGAGGGCGAGGGACAGGGCCTCCAGGGCCTCGTCCCAGACGATGGAGGCGTCCGGGTCGCCGAGCATGGCCAGGGCCACGACATCCTCGGCGGGAACGGCCATCGGTCCAGGGTTACCGGCGCCGATGGAGCCGATCGTCACACCAGAAGGTGCGCCCCCCGGGCCCGTCGTCGCGCCAGAAGGTGCGCCCCCCGGGCCGGTCGTCAGGCCGGACGGTCCTGTGTGTGCGTTCGTGGAGGCGGGCAGGTCGCGTACGGAGGCGGCGCGGCTGCGGCGTTCGCCGTAGCGGCGGGCCACCGAGGCGGCTGAGGCGTAGGTCTCCAGGCAGCCGATCTGGCCGCAGGCGCAGCGTTCGCCGTCGGGGAAGACCGGGATGTGCCCGATCTCGCCGCCCCATCCAGCCGATCCGCCGTACGGCTCGCCAGCGATGATCATGGCTCCGGCGATTCCCGTGCCGATGGGAAGGAACAGGAAGTCCGGTTCGGCGCGGCCGGCGCCGAGGACGCGTTCGGCCAGCCCTCCGGTCCGTACGTCGTGGCCCAGCCGGACCGGCACCTCCAGCGAGGTGAAGTCGGCGGCGGGGACGTCCTTCCAGCCGATGTTGGCCGAGTAGACGGCCGTGCCGGAGGTGACCAGCCCGGGTACGGCGAGGCCGACGCCTGAGGGGGTGCCCTGGCCGGCCTCGGCGAGATCGTCGATGAAGGTACGGATCGCCTCGACCACGCGCAGGGGGCCTTCGGCGCGCGGCGTCGCGCGCTTGTCGGTCAGCAGCACCTCGCCTGACGAGCTGACGAGGCCGCCCTTCATGGCGGTGCCACCGACGTCCAGAGCGACGACATAGGCGTTCGGCGGGGCCTGGCTGTAGGTGTTCACGCGCGGGCCCCGTTCATGCGCTCGCTGGAAGGGTTCACGCGCGGAGCCTCGCCGTAACGGTTCACGCGCGGGCCTCCGGCGTGGCGGGGGAACTCAAGTGGCTGGACTCGTACACCGAGTTCTTCCCCTCTTTCACGATCTTCACGGTCCGCCTAGCCGTGATGGGCTCCGGGGCGTGTTGCGCATTCCCGCGCAGTTTTGCCCATAAGCGTGCATGAGTCAAAACCGGAGAAAGGCGACAAAGATCACTAAATTGGCCAGATCGCAAGGTCAGGAGGTCGACTGCTTTCCGAGGACGCGGCTCAGCGCGGCCTCGACCTCTTCCGACAGGCCCGGCGCCCCCGCCTTCACCAGCGAGGCCTCCGCGGAGGAGTGGGCGAGCCGCACGGAGCCGCACGACCGGCACTCCACCTCCCCCAGCCTGCAGATCAGCATGGTGGAGCCACATGATCCGCAGTGGTCAAGGTCGAGATCGTGTTCACGCTGGCAAGCCGGGCAGATGAGCACCTGCGTCTCACGGCGAACCCCTCGCCGCCACGGGCTCGCGCCACGCACCGGGTCCGTCTGCCGGACCCCGCACCGATAGCAGGGCATCGTCGCCACCGCCTTCGTCTTCGCCAGGTCACCGCCCGGCGCACATCGCTAGGAGATTTCCTCGAGCACCTTGTGGTACTCGGAGATGTCGCGCGCCGAGGGGATGGGGTTCACTGCCTTCCACCGAACCACGCCCTCGCCGTCGATGACGAAGGTGCCGCGAAGCGCGAGACCCCTCTCCTCATCGAAGACACCGTACGTTTGCGCTACTTCGCCATGCGGCCAGAAGTCGGAGAGCAGCGGGAAGGTGAAGCCCTCCTGGTCGGCCCAGGCCCGGTGGGTGAACACCGAGTCGACCGACACGGTCAGCACCTGGACGTCCTTGGGCGCCGAGGAGACGAACTCGTCACGGATCGCGCACAGCTCGCCGTGGCAGATGCCGCTGAAGGCGAGCGGATAGAAGATGAGCACCACTCGCCTCCCCCGGTGGTCGGCCATCCTCACCGGCGTGCCGTGCTGGTCCTTCAGCTCGAAGTCCGGGGCCTTGTCGCCCACCTCGACTGCCATGCCAGTCCTTTCCCCGCGGAAAGTGCCCAGAAGATGAACGAATGACCGCGAGCGCACATCATCCTGCCGTACGGCCTGTGTCAGCCGTACGGCAGGGGAAGCGAATCGAAGAGCTCTACCTAGCGGCGACCCTTGGGAGCGACCAGCCGCGTACCCGACCAATCGCGGGCCGCGCTGACGCTGCTGGTCTGTGAGAGGCCCGCCGTGGTGGCGTCCTCCCCGATGTCGCTGGGCTCGACGTGACCTTCCCGTCCCACCTTGGGAGTCAGCAGCCAGATCTGACCGCCGTCGGCCAGTCCGGCCATCGCATCACTCAAGGCGTCGAACAGGTCTCCATCCCCATCGCGCCACCACAGCAGCACGACATCGATGACCTCTTCGGAGTCCTCATCGACCAGTTCGTTGCCGGTCAGCTCCTCGATCGACTGGCGAAGCTCCTCATCGGAGTCCTCATCCCAGCCGATCTCCTGCACCACCTGACCCGGCTTTAGACCGAGTCGCTCGGCCAGGCCGCGCTCGCCCTGCGCCTGACCCGCGGTCGCGCTCACGTTTATCCCTCCTGCTTGGATGGCCCCGCCCTATGCGGTTTCCCGGCCCCTGCGAGGCCGCTTCGGCACAGTCCACACGCTGTGACCCATCGTCGTCAACGGTCGCCACGACCGGTGACCCGCACCGTTATCTGCTAGTCCGACAAAAACGACAAACGAACACGCCGTTCCGAGTTGTCGACGTTCAGGTCGACGATAGCGACTGACTGCCATGTCCCCAGCGCCAGCCGACCGTCGAGCACCGGAATCGTCGCGTGCGGCGGGATGAACGCCGGCATCACATGTGACCTGCCATGACCGCGCGAGCCGTGGGCGTGCCGCCACCGCTCGTCGGCCGGCAGCAGGTCGCTCAGCAGGCTGAGAAGATCGTCGTCGCTGCCGGAGCCCAACTCCATCAGCGCCACCCCCGCCGTCGCGTGGGGGACGAACACGTGCAGCAGCCCGTCTCCCCCAGACGACCGCGCGAACTCCTCGCACTGCCGGGTGATGTCGTGCACCCGTTCCCTGGTTCCCGTGCTCACCTCGAACGTCTGCGATTTCACTTAACGGATCTTATGATCCCCGCTGAACTGGGACGACAATCGCATCCGGACCGGGAAACACCAATCCGGTGTGCCCGTCGTCGAAGCGAACGACGTATGGCGGGCATCCGTCGGGTCCCCGCACCTCGATGATCAAACCGGGCCGATCCCTGTCACCCACCGTCGTTCCGTGGACGAGGAGCCGGTCGCCTATGGTCGCGTACACGTCGATCCCTCCTTCTTCAGGGTCCTCTACCAGGGTCGTACGGCTCGCGCCCGGCGAAAAGAGGAGGAGGCCCTCACTGGCAGAGGGAGGGGAAAACAACACCGAAACGTTACTCGGCCAAGACGCGCTCCGGACCCAAGGAAGCCGGCCGCCGGCGAGGAGGCAAGATCGAGGGCCGCCCGGCCCTCGCCTCTTCAATAGGGACACGCGCGCGGGCGAGCGGATACGCCCACGTCCAGGCGGTTGGAAGGCCCCCTCGCGGGGGAGGCAGTGGGGAGCGGCCCCCTGGGAACCCCCCAGATCAGGCCAGGGACGAACCCCCGGTTATGTGCCGATTGTTGCTTGCTGGGAGAATCGTCCTACCATCGGTGGTCTAGGCCACAGTTGTGCCCCTGCCAGCAGGGACATCTTGGTTACCGGACGGTAGAGATGCACTTTCCGGAGTAAGCGGCCAGGATGGAAGACGACCTAGACATCGTAGAAGAGGCTTACCAGTCCATCCTCGGAAGGCGAGACCCAGTGGCTTCCGGACGCCAGCGTTTCTCGATCATCAGCGACGGCCTACCCAGTCAGCTGCCTGATGTCGACCCCAGCGAGACCCAGGAGTGGCTCGAGTCGCTTGACACCGTCGTGAAGACGGAGGGTCGTAGCCGAGCCCGTTACCTGATGCTGCGCCTGCTCGAGCGGGCGAGAGAGCATCAGGTGGGGGTGCCCGGGCTGCGGAGCACCGACTACATCAACACCATCCCGCCGGAGCGCGAGCCGTGGTTCCCGGGCGACGAGTACGTCGAACGGCGCATCAGGGCCTACACCCGGTGGAACGCCGCGGTGATGGTGACCCGGGCCAACGCCCGCACCAACGTCGGTGGTCATATCGCCACCTACGCCTCGGCCGCGTCGCTGTACGAAGTGGGCTTCAACCACTTCTTCCGCGGCAAGGACCACGGCGAGTCGGGTGACCAGGTCTTCATCCAGGGCCACGCCGCCCCCGGCATCTACGCCCGGGCGTTCCTGGAAGGCCGCCTGAACGAGTCGCAGCTCGACGCCTTCCGCCAGGAGCTGTCCCACGGCTTCAGGGGCCTGCCCTCGTACCCGCACCCGCGCCTGATGCCCGACTTCTGGGAGTTCCCCACGGTCTCCATGGGCCTCGGGGCGATCGGTGCGATCTACCAGGCCCGGTTCAACCGCTACCTGCTCAACCGCAAGATCAAGGACACCAGCCGCAGCCACGTCTGGTGCTTTCTCGGCGACGGTGAGATGGACGAGCCCGAGTCGCTGGGCGCGATCGGCCTCGCCTCCCGCGAGGAGCTCGACAACCTCACCTTCGTGATCAACTGCAACCTGCAGCGGCTCGACGGGCCGGTGCGCGGCAACGGCAAGATCATCCAGGAGCTGGAGTCGTACTTCCGCGGCGCCGGCTGGAACGTCATCAAGGTGGTGTGGGGCCGCGAGTGGGACCAGCTCCTCGCCGCCGACGTCGACGGCGTGCTCGTCAACAAGATGAACACCACCCCCGACGGGCAGTTCCAGACGTACTCCGTCGAGTCGGGCGAGTACATCCGGGAGAACTTCTTCGGAGACGACCCTCGGCTGCGCAAGATGGTCGAGCACCTGTCCGACGACGACATCCGCAAGCTGTCGCGCGGCGGCCACGACTACCGCAAGGTGTACGCGGCGTTCAAGGCGGCACGCGAGCACGTCGGCCAGCCCACGGTGATCCTCGCCCAGACCATCAAGGGATGGACCCTCGGCAAGGACTTCGAGGCGCGCAACGCCACGCACCAGATGAAGAAGATGAGCAAGGCCGAGCTCAAGGAGTTCCGCGACCGGCTCTACCTCCCGATCCCCGACAAGGACCTCGAGGGCGAGCTGCCGCCGTACTTCCACCCGGGCGAGAACGACGAGGAGATCGCGTACATGCGCGAGCGCCGCGCGGCGCTCGGCGGCTACCTGCCGAAGCGCGTCACGCGGGCCAAGCCGCTCAAGCTCCCCGGTGACAAGGTCTACGCCGACCTGAAGAAGGGCTCAGGCAAGCAGAACGTCGCCACGACGATGGCGTTCGTCCGCCTGCTCAAGGACCTCATGCGCGACAAGGAGATCGGCGCCAAGTTCGTGCCGGTCATCCCCGACGAGGCCCGCACCTTCGGCGTCGACGCGATGTTCCCGACCGCCAAGATCTACTCCCCGCACGGGCAGACGTACGACGCGGTCGACCGCAACCTGCTGCTGTCCTACAAGGAGTCGGTCGAGGGGCAGATCCTGCACGAGGGCATCAGCGAGTCCGGCTCCATGGGCTCGGTGATCGCCGCGGGGTCGGCGTACGCCACGCACGGCGTGAACATGATCCCGGTCTACATCTTCTACTCGATGTTCGGGTTCCAGCGCACCGCCGACCAGATGTGGCAGCTGGGCGACCAGATGGGCCGTGGCTTCCTGCTGGGGGCGACGGCCGGGCGCACCACGCTCAACGGCGAGGGCCTCCAGCACGAGGACGGCCACACGCCGCTGATCGCCTCGACGAACCCCGCCGCCGTGTCGTACGACCCGGCGTGGGCGTTCGAGATCGCGCACATCGTCCAGGACGGCCTGCGGCGCATGTACGGCGAGCAGCCCGAGGACATCTTCTACTACCTCACCGTCTACAACGAGCCCTATCCCCAGCCGGCCGAGCCCGAGAACCTCGACGTCGAAGGGGTGCTCAAGGGTCTCTACCGGTTCGCGGAGGCCCCCGACATCGAGGGTCCCCGGGCGAACATCCTCGCCTCCGGCGTGGCCGGTCGCTGGGCCCTTGAGGCACAGCGCCTGCTGGCCGAGGAGTGGGGCGTGGCGGCCGAGGTGTGGTCGGCGCCCTCGTGGACCGAGCTCCGCAGGGACGCGCTCGACTGCGAGGAGCACAACCTGCTCAACCCCGAGTCCGAGCAGCGCGTGCCCTACGTCACCCAGGTGCTGACCGACGTGCCCGGTCCGTTCGTGGGCGTCAGCGACTACATGAGGGCCGTGCCCGACCAGATCTCGCGGTGGGTGCCGGGCGACTGGGCGTCCCTCGGCACCGACGGCTTCGGCCTGTCGGACACCCGCTCGGCGCTGCGCCGCCACTTCCACGTGGACGCCGCGTCGATCACCCTGGCGGTGCTGACCGAGCTGGCCAAGCGCGGCGAGGTCAAGCAGGAGACCCTGCGCGAGGCCATCTCGCGCTACCACCTGAAGAACGGCGTCACCGAGGTCGTCGCGCAGCCGACCCCGGAGAGCAACGAGACGCAGTCCATGGGGGTCTGACCACCCCGTACCGACGGCAGGCCCCCGCGCGACCATGCGCGG